>NZ_JBHWDU010000036.1:0-31324 GCF_042734825.1 Kitasatospora sp. NPDC059648
AGCTGCTTACTATTAACCCGGGGGCCCGGGGTTCGAGCCCCTGGCGGCGCACACACAGCCGGAAGCCCCTTCGCGAGAGCCATGGGCCTTCCGGCGTTTTCCGCCCGGTCACGTTCGCCGCGGGCGGACCGGACGCCTGCCGGGCCGGGCCGCCCGCCGGAGCGGACGGCCCGGCCGGGGATCAGCGGCCGCGCAGCGAGCGGTAGCGGGCGACCAGCTCGGCGGTGGAGCTGTCCAGCTGCTCGCCGCCCTCGCCGGTGAGCAGCACCGGCTCGATCCGCTTGGCGAGAACCTTGCCCAGCTCGACGCCCCACTGGTCGAAGGAGTCGATGTTCCAGACCGCGCCCTGGACGAACACCTTGTGCTCGTACAGCGCGACCAGCTGGCCCAGCACCGAGGGGGTGAGCTCGGCGGCCAGGATGGTGGTGGTCGGGTGGTTGCCCTTGAAGGTCTTGTGCGGGACGAGCTCGGCCGGCACGCCCTCGGCGGCGACCTCCTCCGGGGTCTTGCCGAAGGCCAGCGCCTGGGTCTGGGCGAAGAAGTTGGCCAGCAGCAGGTCGTGCTGGGCGACCAGCCCGGGGAGCAGGTCGGCGACCGGCTTGGCGAAGCCGATGAAGTCGGCCGGGATCACCTTGGTGCCCTGGTGCAGCAGCTGGTAGTAGGCGTGCTGGCCGTTGGTGCCGGGGGTGCCCCAGACCACGGGGCCGGTCTGCCAGCCGACCGGGGTGCCGTCGCGGGTCACCGACTTGCCGTTGGACTCCATGTCCAGCTGCTGGAGGTAGGCGGTGAACTTGGAGAGGTAGTGCGAGTAGGGCAGCACCGCGTGCGCCTGGGCGTCGAAGAACGCGCCGTACCAGACACCCAGCAGGCCGAGCAGCAACGGGACGTTGCGCTCCGGCGGGGCGGTGCGGAAGTGCTCGTCGACCAGGTGGAAGCCGTCCAGCATCTCGCGGAAGGCGTCCGGGCCGATGGCGATCATCAGCGAGAGGCCGATCGCCGAGTCGTAGGAGTAGCGGCCGCCGACCCAGTCCCAGAACTCGAACATGTTGGCGGTGTCGATGCCGAAGTCCTGCACGCCCTGGGCGTTGGTGGACAGCGCGACGAAGTGCTTGGCCACCGCGTCGGTGCCGGCGCCCAGGCCGTCGAGCAGCCAGGACCGCGCGGAGACCGCGTTGGTGATGGTCTCGATGGTGGTGAAGGTCTTCGAGGCGACGATGAACAGCGTCTCGGCCGGGTCGAGGTCGCGGACCGCCTCGTGCAGGTCGGCGCCGTCCACGTTGGACACGAAGCGGACGTCCAGGTCGCGCTTGGTGTACGGGCGGAGCACCTCGTAGGCCATCGCCGGGCCGAGGTCGGAGCCGCCGATGCCGATGTTGACCACGGTGCGGATCGGCTTGCCGGTGTGGCCCTTCCACTCACCGCTGCGGACCCGGTCGGCGAAGGCGGCCATCTTGTCCAGAACGGCGTGCACGCCGGGGACGACGTTGACGCCGTCGACCTCGATCACGGCGTCGCGCGGGGCGCGCAGCGCAGTGTGCAGGACGGCGCGCTGCTCGGTGATGTTGATCTTCTCGCCGCGGAACATGGCGTCCCGCAGCTCGGCGACGCCGGTGGCGGCGGCGAGGTCGCGCAGCAGCTCCAGCGTCTCGTCGGTGACCAGGTGCTTGGCGTAGTCCACGTGCAGGTCGCCGACCTGCAGGGTGTGGGTGCGGCCGCGCTCGGGGTCGGCGGCGAACAGCTCGCGCAGGTGGGTCTCGCCCAGCTCGGACCGGTGCTTGGCCAGGGCGGCCCACTGCGGGGTGCGGTCGAGCGGGGTGCGGGCGTCGGCGCGGGTCTCCGACATCGGTGGGTCCTCGATTCATCTGGGTGCAGAAACCGGCAGGGCCAGGCGGGAGGGTGGTTCGCGAGGTCGTGGCGGTACTGGTGGTGCGCCGACTCCGTTGACGGCCTGCCCGGGTTCAGCCTATGCAACCCCGGAGGGGGTGGCGCACATTCCGCCCGGCGCGCGCGGACTGCCCGTCACTTCCGTTCCGAGCGCAGGTCCAGCCCGCGCAGCACCCGGTCGACCAGTTCCGGGTCGGCGCCGGGCTCGCTGCGGGCGATGAGCATCTCGCGCCGGGAGGCGGCGATCATCTCCTGCTCGACCTCGGCCGCGGCCCGCCACTGGGCGAGGCGCAGCTTCGCCTCGGCGGCCTCCTCCTCGGCGTAGTTCTCCGGGCAGAGCCGGGCCAGGCGGTCGTGCTGACGGTCCCGCAGGCGGTCGGCGACCTCGGCGGGCAGCCGGTCCTGCTCCTCCAGCTCGCCGAGCCGCCTGAGCCCGGCCTTGGCGGCCCGCCACCAGAGTTCGCGCACGGCCTGCTCGTGCCGGTCCTGGTCGATGTCCAGCTGGAGGCGCTTGGCCAGCCAGGGCAGGGTCAGGCCCTGGACCAGCAGGGTGAACAGCACCACGCTGAAGGCGATGAACACCAGCCGGCCGCGCTCCGGGAAGTCCGCGCCGGAGTGCAGGGTGAGCGGGATGGCCAGGGCGAGGGCGACGGTGGCCACGCCGCGCATGCCGGACCACCAGAGGACCACGCTCTCCTTCCAGCTGAACGGGGTGTCCTCCTCGTCGCCCTTGCGCAGCTTCTTCGAAAGCCAGCCGGCCGGCAGCAGCCAGAGCAGCCGGACCAGCACCACGACCGCGATCACCACGGCGGCGTCGCCGAGGAAGCCGGTCCAGCCGCGGCCGGCCTCCTTGAGCACGGTGGCCAGCTCCAGGCCGATCAGGCCGAAGGCGACGCCGGTGATCAGGATCTCGACCACCTCCCAGAAGGCGTTGCCGACCAGCCGGTAGGAGACGGCGTCGGCGTCGGCGGCCCGTTCGGCGAGGTACAGCGCGCAGATCACCACCGCGAGCACGCCGGAGCCGTGGATCTCCTCGGCGACGGTGTAGGCGGCGAAGGGCACCAGCAGGTTGAGCGCGACCTGCTGGGTCGGGTCGTCCAGGCGTTCGGCGAGCCTGGCGTTCACCCAGCCGAGCCCGACGCCGACGACCACGGCGAGCACCGCGGACAGCACGAAGCGCAGCGCGGCGTCGCCGACCGAGAAGTCGCCGCTGGCCATCGCCTCGATGGCCAGCGAGTAGATGACGATCGCGGTGACGTCGTTGAACAGGCCCTCGCTCTCCAGGATCGCCACCAGGCGCCGGGGCAGCCCGATGCTGCCGGCCACCGCCACGGCGGCCACCGGGTCCGGCGGGGAGACCAGCGCGCCGACCGCGATCGCGGCGGCCAGCGGCAGCGCGGGCAGCAGCCAGTGCACGGTGCCGGCCACGGCGATCGTGCTGACCACCACCAGGGCCACGGCGAGCAGCAGGATCGAGCGCATGTTGGCCTTGAAGTAGCGGACCGAGGAGCGCCGGGCGACGGCGAAGATCAGCGGCGGCAGGACCAGCGGGAGGATCAGCTCGGGCTCGATCTTGACGTCCGGGATCTGCGGGACGAGCGCCATGACGATGCCGAGCAGGGTCATCAGCACCGGTTGCGGCACGCCCGTCCTGCGGGCGAGTGGCATGGTCACCACGGAGGCGAGCAGCACCAGGAAGAACAGGGGCAGCTGGCCCACGGGGGGTCCTCTCGACGGCGGAACGGCGGCGGAGCAGTGGCGGAGCCGGTGGCGGATCGGCGACGGACGGCTGAGCGCCGCCCAGGATAAATCCGACAATGCGCCCATAGGTGGGGACGCGCCGAACAGGCGCTTGACCTCAAGCGCACTTCAGGTTCGAGGATCGGGGGCGTTCGAACGGCCGGAGCGGCGATGCGGCGACGGCGGAGCGGAGAAGCGGCGAGAGGAGCACCCCCGTGAAGGCGGTCACCGTACCGAGGTCCGGCGGTCCGGAGGTCCTGCGGGTCACCGAGGTGCCCGACCCCGAGCCCGGCCCGGGCGAGGTCCGGGTGCGGGTGTACGCCGCCGGGGTGCAGCCGGTGGACCTCGCGATCCGGGAGGGCTTCCGTCCGCCGGGGATGACGGCCGAACCGCCGTTCGTGCTCGGCAACGAGTTCGCCGGGGTGGTGGACCGGCTCGGGCCGGGCGTCGACGGCCGGCGGGTCGGTGACCAGGTGCTGGGCTTCCGGCTGCTGGGCTGCCAGGCCGAGCTGGTCACGGTGGACGCGGCCCAGCTGGTGGCCAAGCCGGCCGGGATGCCCTGGGAGCAGGCCGGCGCCCTCTCCGCCTCCGGCCAGACCGCCCACGTGGCGCTCACCCTGCTCGGGGTCGGGCCCGGCGACACCGTGCTGGTGCACGGCGCCGCCGGAGGGGTCGGCACCGTCGCCGTCCAGCTCGCCCGGGCCTGGGGCGCCACCGTGATCGGCACCGCGAGCGAACGCAACCACGACTACCTGCGGGAGCTGGGCGCCGTGCCGGTGACGTACGGCGAGGGCCTGGTCGAGCGGGTCCGGGCGGTCGCGCCGCGGGGGGTGGACGCGGCCTTCGACGCGGCCGGTCGAGGTGCCCTGGCGGCCTCCGTCGAATTGGTCGCCGACCGGGACCGGATCGGCACCGTGGTCGACTACCCGGAGGCCGAACGGCTGGGTGTCCGGGGGCTGCGGGGGCCGCGCACGGCCGAGCGGCTGGCCGAACTGGTGCGGCTGTGGGAGGCGGGCGGGCTGCGGCTGGAGGTCGCCGAGGCGCTGCCGCTGGAGAAGGCCGGGGAGGCGCACCGGCTGGTCGGGACCGGCCACGTCCGGGGCAAGGTGGTGCTCACCGCCTGAGCGGGCGGGGCCGCCCGGGCCGATTGTGTGTTTCGGCCGCTGACCAGGTAATGTTCTCCACGTCAGCAGGCGCCGCTAGCTCAGTTGGTTAGAGCAGCTGACTCTTAATCAGCGGGTCCGGGGTTCGAGTCCCTGGCGGCGCACAGACAGCCGAGAGGCCCTTCGCGAGAGCGGAGGGCCTCTCGGCGTTCCGGCGTTCCCCGGTCACGCGGTGGCAGAAAAGGTGGGAAACAGGTCATTGCTGCCGTCGTGGCCCGCTGCCAGGCTGGCCGCATGAGAGCGCGCAGCGTGGTCGTCGTCCTCTACGACGGCGTGCAGAGCCTGGACGTCACCGGCCCGGTGGAGGTGTTCGCGGGGGCGGGCGCGGCCGCCGGGCGGCCGGGGGCGTACCGGGTGACCACGGCCTCCCCCGGCGGCCGGCCGGTGCGCAGCGGCAGCGGGCTTCGACTGCTGCCGGACGCGGACCTGGCCGAGGTCGGGCCGGTGCACACCCTGCTGGTTCCCGGCGGGGTGCCGTTCGAGGACCCGGAAGGCGTCCTGGTCGGACGGATCCGGGAGCTGGCCGGCCGGGCCGAGCGGGTGGTGTCGGTGTGCACCGGGGCCTTCCTGCTCGCCGAGGCCGGGCTGCTGTCCGGCCGCCGGGCGACCACCCACTGGGCGTACTGCGAGGAGCTGGCCCGGCGGTTCCCGGACGTGACCGTCGACCCGGATCCGATCCACGTCCGGGACGGGAACGTCGCCACCTCGGCCGGGGTCACCGCCGGGATCGACCTGGCGCTGGCCCTGGTCGAGGAGGACTTCGGCCGGGACGCCGCGCTGTTGATCGCCCGTCACCTGGTGGTCTTCCTGCGGCGGCCGGGCAACCAGGCGCAGTTCAGCGCCCAGCTGGCCGCCCAGGTGGCGGCCCGGCAGCCGCTGCGGGAGGTCCAGAGGTGGATCGCCGAGCACCCGGAGGCCGACCTGTCGGTCGAGGCGCTGGCCCACCGGTCGGCGCTGTCGCCGCGGCACTTCGCCCGGGCCTTCGCCGCCGAGGTGGGGGTGCCCCCGGGCCGGTACGTGGGCGGGGTCCGGCTGGAGGCCGCCCGGCGGCTGCTGGAGGACACCGACGACGGCATCGAGGAAATCGCCCGCTCCTGCGGCTACGGCACCCCGGAGGCGATGCGGCGCGCCTTCGTCCGGTCCATGGCCGCCCCGCCCGCCGAGTACCGTCGCCGCTTCCGTTCCGCACCCGCTGGAGGTCACTGATGCGCATCGCCGTTCTGCTCTACCCCGACTTCACCACCCTGGACGCGGTCGGCCCGTACGAGGTGCTGTCCCGGATCCCCGGTGCCGAGGTGGTGTTCACCGCCGCCGGGCGCGGGCCGGTGCGCAACGACCTGACCAGCCTGGCGATCACCGCGGACGCCGCCCTGGACGAGGTGGACTCGGCCGATCTGCTCCTGGTGCCCGGCGGGCCCGGCACCGAGGTCCAGCTGACCGACGGGGCGGTGCTCGACTGGGTGCGCCGGATCGACGCGACCACCACCTGGACCACCTCGGTCTGCTCCGGCTCGCTGCTGCTGGGCGCCGCCGGGCTGCTCAAGGGCCGTCGGGCCACCAGCCACTGGGGCGTGCTGGACCAGCTGTCCCGGTTCGGCGCCGAGCCGACCGGCACCGAGCGGATCGTGGTCGACGGCAAGTACGCCACCGCGGCCGGGGTCTCGGCCGGGATCGACCTCGCGCTGACGCTGACCGGCCTGATCGCCGGGGACGAGACCGCGCAGGCGATCCAGCTGCTCATCGAGTACGACCCCCAGCCGCCGTACACCGCCGGTTCGCTGGCGAAGGCGTCCCCCGAGGTGGTCGCGGGGGCGCACCGGCTGCTTCAGGGCTGACGGCGGGCCGCCGGGAAGCCGTGGCGGCGGGCGGCGAGGGCCACCGCGAGGACGGGCAGCAGCAGCGCGAGCACCGTCCAGGGCAGGGCGCCGGTGCCGAGGCGGCCGAGCACCAGGCCTCCGACCAGCCCGCCGCCCGCCATCGCGGCGTTCCACAGGGTGACCAGCACCGCCTGGGCGGCGTCCGCGCGCTCGCCGCCCGCGTCGCCGACGGCGGTCTGCAGCAGGGTCGGCACGCCGCCCCAGCCCAGCCCCCAGAGCAGGGCGGCCAGGTACACCGGCGGCGCGCTGTGCGATCCGAGGCCGAGCAGGGCCGCGGCCGCCGCGACCAGCAGCGCGCCGCCGATCGTCAACTGCCGCAGTCGGCGGTGGATGTGGGCGCCGACTGACCAGATGCCCGCGAGCGAGGCCAGTCCGAAGGCGAGCAGCACGGAGTCGGCGGAGCCGCCGAGGCCGGCCCGGTCGAGGAAGGGCGTGACGTAGGTGAACAGGACGGTGTGGGCGAGCACGAAGAGCACCGTCACGACGAGCACCGGCACCACCCCGGGGACGCCGAGCGCGCCGCGTACCGGGGCGCGCCCGTCCTGCGGCCGTCCGGGCTGCTCGGGAAGCAGGGCCGCGATCCAGCCGATCACGCCGAGCGCCAGTGCCGTCATGGCCAGGAAGGGCACCCACCAGGCGAGCACCTGGCCGAGGAAGGTGCCGATCGGCACTCCCAGGGACAGCGCCACCGGCACGCCCGCCATCGCCACCGCCATGGCCCGGCCCTGCTGGTCGACCGGCACCAGCCGGCGCGCGTACCCGGCCAGCAGTGCCCAGGCCAGGCCGGCCGCGACGCCCGCGAGGAAGCGGGCGGCCAGGGTGAGCGGGTAGCTGGTGGAGGCCGCGGTGACGGTGTTGGCCAGCGCGAAGCCGGCCATCGCGGTGAGCAGCAGCCGCTTGCGGCCCCGGCCCGCGGTGGCGGCGGTGAGCGGGATGGCGGTGGTGGCGGTGCCGATCGCGTAGACGGTGACGGCCTGCCCGGTGGCGGATTCGCCGACGCCGAGGGCTTCGCTCATCCCGGGCAGGACGCCGGCCGGCAGGGTCTCGGTGAGCGCGGTGACGAAGACGGCGGTGGCCAGGGCGAGCAGGGCGGGGAGCGGAAAGGGCCTGTGGGGTACCGGGGTCGTGAGCTGTGTGGTCGCCATGGCGACCATGCTTGGACCTCACACCGGTGTCAGGTTCAAGCACGGTCCCCGAGCCCGGGCCGGCGCCGGTTCGGCGCGGGGACGGCGTCAGGTAAGCGGCGGAGTAGCCGCCGGGGGGCCGGACCGGTTCCCGGCTTCTCCGGTTGCCGGGGATGACACCCCGTCGAAGGATGGAGGGGTGACCCCGCCCGGCTACCTCCGCCATCCCCACCTGCACGGCGGCCTGCTCACCTTCACCGCCGAGGACGACGTCTGGCTCGCCCCGCTGGAAGCCGACGGCGCCGCCACCGGCCGGGCCTGGCGGGTCGGCTGCGACCGCACCCGGGTCAGCCACCCCCGGTTCTCCCCCGACGGCACCACCCTCGCCTGGACCAGCTGGCTCGGCCTGACCCCCGAGGTGTGGACCGCCCCGGTCGAGGGCGGCGAGGCCCGTCGGCTCAGTTACTGGGGCAGCCTGGACACCCGGGTACGCGGCTGGCTACCGGACGGCGAGGTGCTGGCCGTCACCTCCTACCACGAGCCCTTCGGCCACTACACCTGGGCGCACGCCCTGCCCCCCGACGGCTCCCCCGGCCACCGGATGCCCTGGGGACCGGTCGGCGACGCCCAGATGAGCCGGGAGCGGACCGTCCTGCTCACCGGCTCCGCCCCGCACGAGCCCGCCGCCTGGAAGCGCTACCGCGGCGGCGCGATCGGCCGGCTCTGGGTGGACGGCGAACTGATCCTGCCCGGGCACACCGGCCACCTCGCCTCCCCCATGCCGGTCGGCGACCGGGTCGCCTTCCTCTCGGACCACGAGGGCATCGGCAACCTCTACTCCTGCCGCCCCGACGGCACCGACCTGCGCCGGCACACCGACCACGCCTCCTACTACGCCCGCGAGGCCGCCACCGACGGCACCCGGATCGTCTACCAGCACGCCGGCGACCTCTGGCTGCTCGACGACCTGGACGCCCCCGCCCCGCGCCGGCTGCACGTCCCGCTCGGCGGCGCCCGGGCCGGCCGGCGCCCGTACCAGGTCAGTGCCGCCTCCCAGGTCAAGGACCTCGCCTGCGACCGGACCGGCCGGGCCGGGGTGATCACCGTGCGCGGCAGCCAGTACTGGCTCACCCACAAGGACGGCCCGGCCCGCACGCTCGCCGACACCCCCGGCGTGCGCACCCGGCTGCCGGTGGTGCTCGGGCACACCGGCGAGGCGGCCTGGATCACCGACGCCCGGGGCGCCGACGCGATCGAGGTGATGCCGCTGCCGGGCCACGACGCCCCCTCCGAGGTCACGGGCGGCGCCCGGCACCACCACCGGGTGCTTGCCGCCGGGAAGCTCGGCCGGGTCCTGGAACTCACCGCCTCCCCCGACGGCGCCCAGCTCGCCGCCACCGCCTCGGACGGGCGGCTGCTGCTGGTCTCCGCCACCGACGGCGAGGTCCGCGAGCTCGCCGTCTCCGAGCACGGGCCCGTCGCCAGTGCCCGGTTCTCCCCCGACTCGCACTGGATCGCCTGGTCCCAGCCGGCCGCGGGGCGCTCGCTGCGCCGGATCCGGCTCACCCGCACCGACGCGCCCGCGCCGATCACGGACGTCACCGACGGCCGCTTCGAGGACGAGCAGCCGGTGTTCACCCGGGACGGCCGCTACCTCGCCTTCCTGTCCTGGCGCGGCTTCGACCCGGTCCACGACGTGCACACCGGCGACCTCTCCTTCCCGGTCGGCTGCCGCCCGTACCTCGTCCCGCTCACCGCCGACACGCCCTCCCCGTTCGCCGCGCCCGCCGAGGACGGCGTCCCGCGCGGGGACGGCGGCGGCGACGGCACCGTCCGGGTCGACCCCCAGGGCATCGGCGACCGACTGGTGCAGTTCCCGGTGATCGCCTCCAAGTACTCGGCCACCGACGCGGTGCGCGGCGGGCTGCTCTGGTTGCGCTGGCCGATCTCCGGCACCCTCGGGCAGACCTTCGCCAGCCCCGAGGACACCTCCGGCCGCCCCTCGCTGGAGTACTTCGACCTGGCCCGCGGCAGCCGCACCACGCTGGTGGACAAGCTGGACGGCTACGCGGTCTCCGGGGACGGCGGCTCGATCGCGGTCTACTCGGCCGGCACCCTGCGGGTGATCCCGGTCGGCGCCCCCTCCGCCGGGACCGCCGTCGACCTGCGCCGGATCACCCACACCGTGCACCCGGCCGCCGAGTGGCGCCAGGCGTACCACGAGGCGGCCCGGATCGTCCGGGACCAGTTCTGGGACGAGCGGATGTCCGGCCTGGACTGGCCCGCGCTGGTCGCCCAGTACGAGCCGCTGCTGGAACGGATCTGCTCACCCGACGACTTCGCCGACCTGCTGCGCGAACTCCTCGGCGAACTCGGCACCTCGCACGCCTACGTCACCGCCTCCCGGCGCGCCGAGGGCCCCACCCTCGTCCAGCAGCCGCTCGGCCTGCTCGCCGCCAACGTCCGCCGCTCCCCCGACGGCCGCTGGCTGGTCGACCGGGTGCTGCCCGGCGAGTCCTCCGACCCGCGCGCCCGCGCCCCGCTCGCCGCCCAGGGTGTCCGGGACGGCGACGAACTGCTGGAGGTCGGCGGCCGCCCGGTGGACCCGGTGCGCGGACCGCTGCCGCTGCTGGCCGGCACCGGCGGCACGACCGTCGAACTGGCCCTGCGCAGCGGCCCGGGCGGCCCGGTGCGCCGGATCACCGTCACCCCGCTGACCGACGAGCGGGCCGTCCGCTACCAGGCCTGGGTCACCAAACGCCGTTCCCTGGTCAGGGAGTTGAGCGACGGCCGGTGCGGCTACCTGCACATCCCGGACCTCGGCGGCTCCGGCTGGGCGCAGTTCAACCGGGACCTGCGGCGCGAGCTCGACAAACCCGCGCTGGTGCTCGACGTGCGCGGCAACGCCGGCGGCAACGTCTCCGAACTGGTCCTGGAGAAGCTCAGCCGGCACGTCCTCGCCTGGGACTTCACCCGTGACCGCCAGCCCGTCCGCTGGCCCCGGCACGCGCTGCGCGGCCCGCTGGTGGCGCTCGCCGACGAGGCCACCAGCTCGGACGGGGACGTGATCATCGCGGCGATCAAACTGCTCGGCCTCGGCCCGGTCATCGGCAACCGCACCTGGGGCGGGGTGGTCGGCATGACCGGGCGGCACACCCTGGGCGACGGCACCCAGATCTCGGTGCCGAAGAACGCCTCCTGGTTCGGCGGCGGGCTCGGCTGGTCGGTGGAGAACCGGGGCGTCGAGCCGGACGTGCACGTGCTGCGCACCCCGCGGGACTGGGCCCGGGGGCGCCATCCGGAGCTGGTCACCGCCGTCCAGCTGGCCCTGGAGCTGCTGGAGGACCTGCCCGCGGCGGCGCCCCCGCCGGAGTCCACGCCCCGGCCGGACCTGCGGCGCCCGCCGCTGCCGCCGCGGGCGGGGTGACGCACGGGGGACGCCGACCCGGACGCCGACCCGGACGCCGACCCGGACGTCAGCCCGGACGTCAGCCCCGGACATCGGCCCCGGGCGTCAGTCCCAGGGGTCGCCCTCGGCGGTCATGTTCTCGGCGGCGCGCCGATCGGCCTCCTCCTGGGCGCGCCTCTCCTCGGTCTGCCGGGAGCGCTCGACGTCGTCACCGAACGCGTCGGCCGCCTCGTCGTGGGCGAGGGCGGCGCGCCGGGCGGCGCCGTCCCCCGTGCTCTCGTGCTGCGGCGGCCGGTGGAACAACCTGTCCAAGATACCCATGACTCCTCCTTGCACGAACGGAACGCTCCTGCGGACGGACCGACGGAATTTCCGGGCTGCCCCCACTCTCACACCGGCCGCGCACGGCTGCACCTTGAGTCCTTGGTCCCGGCGGAAGGCGTCCAAGGGCCGTGGTCGGGATCGCCCGGCAGGCGGAAGGTGGGCGGGGTGAGGAACTCGACCGAGGAACTGCACGACGGGCCGCGCCGACGGGTGGGCCCGCTGGCCGCGCTGGACGGGCGGCTGCCCCGCACCCACGACCTGCTGCTGATGCAGTGCCCCGGCTCGCTGCGACCGCTGACCGGCGGCGGGCTGCCGGACTGGGCCCGGACGGTCCTGCGGACCCACCCGTGGGTGACGGTCGGCCGGGCGCCCTCGGGGGCCGGCGCCGCGGTGGACGCTCCCCGACCGCAGCGCTGCGCCCGGGCCCCGGAGGCGGCGCCCGAGCACTGGATCCCGGTGACCGCCCGCGGCCCGCGCCCCGGGCAGCGGCTGGACGCCCTGGCCCCCTGGGCGGCGGTGGCCCGCACCCTGCGGCCCGAGCAGCTGGCCGAACGGCGGGCGCGGCTGGCCCCCGAGCGGGTCAACGACGTCCCCGCGCTGGCCCTGCTCCCCGAGGCCGGCCGGCTGGTCGCGGACCACCGCATGGCCTGGGGCCCGATCGGCGCGGTCGGCTACGAACTGGGTACCGGGATCCCGGTCGCCGGGCCGCTCAGCCCACTGCGGCTGGTGCTGCGCGCCCCGCACCCGGTCAGCCGGCGCGACGCGCTGCAGCTGCGGCGGGCGCTGAGCAAACTGCCGGTGCCGGTGCAGGCCGAGCTGGAGACCCGCTACGGCGCGGTCCAGCTGGCCGAGTACGCGGCGGACGTGCACACCTTCACCCTGCTGACGCCGTACGGGCCCCGCGAGGTCCACGATCCGTGGTTCCCGCGGGGCCCGTACGGGTGAGCAGGGTGACGGCTCAGCCGCTGACGCTGGGTGCGCCCGTCTCCAGGTGGCCGGTGAATCGCTGGGTCCAGCTGCCGTCGACGTCCACCGTGACGGTGAAGTCGTACCAGCCGTCGTTGTAGGCGACCGCGTTGAAGAAGTCGCTGGTGCTGCCGCCGGCGGGCACCCGGTAGGTCCAGGGGCCGTCGGTCCGGTAGTTGCCGGAGGTGATGGTGAAGGTGATCGGGGTGGTCCCGGAGTTGGCCATCCTGAAGTAGACGGCCAGCTTGCCGGTGCCCGGCTCGACCGCGTAGGAGGCGGTGACGGCGGCGTTCTTGCCCGGCTGGGTGAGGTCGCCGGTGAAGCGGCGCAGGAAGCGGTTCGGGCCGACGACGGTCAGGTCGTACTTGCCGTTGCCGAAGCCGTTGGTGCCGCAGTTGAAGAAGTCGGTGACCGGGCTGCCGGAACCGACGGTGTACTGCCAGGGGCCGCCGCTTCGGTAGGCGTTGGCGTAGGCGGCGAAGTGCGCGGCCCGCGCGGCGCCGTCGTTGGACATCTTCACCCAGACGTGCATGACACCGCCGGCGTCGGCGTCCCAGTGGTCCAGGTTGGCGTTGGGCTGGTACGGCAGGGCGCGGGCGGGCCGGGTGCCGGGCTCCTGCGCGGGCAGCGCGTTGTCGCTCGGCGAGGGGTTGGGCAGCGGGCCGCAGGTGGACAGGCCGATGGTCCGGGAGGTGTCGGGCAGCGCGGGCATGCCGTACACCGGGTTGGCGAAGTCGAAGACCGAGGTGAGGTCGCCGCAGACCTGGCGGCGCCAGGCGCTGATGTTGGGGCTGGTGGCCGGCTTGCCGATGGCCGCGGTCCACACCTCCAGGAAGCGCAGCACCGAGGTGTGGTCGAAGGTCTCGGAGTTGACCCAGCCACCGCGGCTCCACGGGGAGACGGCGATCAGCGGGACGCGGAAGCCGAGGCCGATGTTGGTCGAGTTGTAGAACTCGCCCGCGGTGCCGGCGGGCGCGGCCGGCGGCGGGACGTGGTCGAAGAAGCCGTCGTTCTCGTCGTAGTTGATCAGCAGGACGCTGGAGTTGAACACGCCGGGGTCCGCGTTCAGGGCGTCCATCACCAGGTGGACGAAGTGCGCGCCGTCCTCGGGGGTGGCGTAGGGGTGCTCGGAGGACTGCTGGTCGGCGACGATCCAGGAGACCTGCGGCAGGGTGCCGTTCAGCACGTCGGCCCTGATCGCGGCTGCGATGTCGTCCGGGGTCCGGCCGGTGACGGCGGGGACGGAGCCCATCCCCTTGACGGCGAGCGGGCTGCCGGCCGCGGCACCGGTGAACTGGCTGAAGTAGGCGAGGGCGTTGTCGCCGAAGTTGTCGCTGGCGTTCTGGTAGACCTTCCAGCTGACGCCGGCCTTCTCCAGCGCCTCGGCGTAGGTCTGCCAGCGCAGGTTGGACTCGGAGCCGCCGTCGTACGCCGGGCCGCCCGCGGTGCCGGCGGGGTCGATCGTCCCGCTCCAGTGGTAGGTGCGGTTGGGGCCGGTCGCGCTCAGCACCGAGCAGTGGTAGGCGTCGCAGATGGTCCAGTTGTCGGCCAGCGCGTAGTGGAACGGGATGTCGCCGCGCTGCAGGTGGCCGAGGGTGCGGACGGTGCCCTTGGCGGACACCCAGGAGTCCATCCTGCCGCCGTTCCAGGCCTTGTGCTGGTCGGACCAGGCGTGCGAGAGGTCGCCGTTGCACTGCGCCTGGGTCTCCGGGGAGCCGTCGGCGCCCGAGGGGTTGAAGGCCCACGGGTACTGCCGGGCGAACAGGCCGTTCGGCTGGTTGAAGACGCTGTAGCCGCCGGAGATCTGGATGGTGGCCTTGTCGGCGAAGCCGCGCACGCCCTTGAGGGTGCCGAAGTAGTGGTCGAAGCTGCGGTTCTCCTGCATCAGGATCACCACGTGCCGCACGTCGGTGATGGTGCCGGTGGTGCTGGGCGCGGTGGTGGAGGCGGCCGCGGACCCCGCGGCGCCGGTGCCGGCCGCCGCGAGACCGGCCGCGGCCGCTCCGGACAGCGTGACGAACTTCCTACGACTCAACTCGGCCATCAGCCCGGTCCGTCCCTTCGCTGGCGATGTTGTGTACACAAGTCGGGGGCTCATCGATCGCGGAGCAGTCTCCACCTCGGCCGGAGCGGGCCACCAGACGTGCGCAGCAGGTTTGTCGGACTGTTCCGCCGGGCGTCACCGAGCGACGCAGGGCTGAACGCCCGACGGATCCGCCGGGGAGGGACGGTGCAGGTTCAGCGGTCCTTGACCTCGATACCGAGCGCATGGGCGAACTGCGGCGCCAGCTCCAGCAGTTGGGTCGAACTGATGACGGCTCCGCGCAGGCCCTGGTGGCCGTCCGCCAGGCCGAGCCGGGTGGCTCCGCGCAGGTCGGTCCTGCTCAGCACGGCGCCGCGCAGCCGGACCTCCTCCAGCGTCGAGCCGGGGAAGGACACCCCGGTCAGCTTGGCCTCGCCGAAGTCCACGTCACGCAGCAGGCAGTCCTCGAACACGACGTCCCGCAGCACGGCCGCCCGCAGGTTGACGGCCTCCAGCTTGCAGCCGCGGAACACCACCCGGCGCAGCGCCGAGCCGTACCCGGCGACCCCGGCCAGCACTCCGCCGACGAAGGTGCTGTCCTGCCACTCGGTGTCGCTCAGGTCGCAGGCCACCCAGCGGCCGGCCTGCACCCAGACCTCGTTGAACCGGGCCTGGCGCAGCTTCACCCCGCTGAGCGCGACCGCGGTGAAGGCGCACTCCAGGAAGACGGCGCCGGCGCCCGACTCGTCGGTGTGCCCGCCGCCGTCGAAGTGCGTGGTGTCGTACCGGGCGTCGCTGCGCAGCGGGCCGGTGTGGGGGCGCAGCAGTTCGGCGTACGGGAGGTCGGCGAGCTGTTCGGGGACGGGACGGGACACGGCGGCGGTACCTCACGGGTCGGGGCGGACGGGCGGATCGGGCGAACGGGCCTCGTCCGCATGCTCGCACGCGCCACCGACAGGGCCCCGCTCCGGCGCGCCCCGGCCCGGCCGCCGCGGACGCGGCCGGGCCGGGGGCGTTCAGCGGCGGCGGGTCAGCCGCGCGCCCAGAGCGAGTTGACCCGGCTGCGCTCGGTGGCGTTCGGGTACGGGTTGGTGCAGGACGTGCCGGGGCCGCCGCCCGACATCAGCTCACTGCACGGGCCGGAGTAGTGGTCCGGGAGGCCGAGCACGTGCCCGGTCTCGTGGGCCGTCACCCGGACCGAGTTGTACTGCCGGTTCTGCTGGTAGTCGAGGAAGACGTAGCCTCGCCCGTGCCCGTCGGTGCTGGCGTACGAGCCGCGGCTGTCGTTGCCCTCGTAGTAGCGGAAGTCGGCCGCCGAGCCGGACCGCAGCTGGACGTTGCTGACCGAACTGTTCCAGATCTGGGCGGCGTTGGCGATCTGGGTGCGGAAGGACGGGGCGGAGCTGGCGTCATAGGTGACCACGACGGTGGCCAGGCCCGGGCTGGCGGCCTGCTTGGCCTTGGCCGAGGCCATCACGGCCTGGAAGAACGCCTGGTTGTCCGCGGCCTCCTGGGCCGAACCGGCGTAGGTCGAGGGGGTGTAGCCCTGCACGGCCGCTGCGGCCGGGGCCGCCGGGGCGGCGGCCGCCGCGGTGGTGGGCAGCACGGCGAGGCCGGCCGCGAGGGCGAGGCCGAGGGTTGCGGACAGCACGGATCGCTTCATGTGGGGGCTCCTGAAGGGGTCCTGGAAGTGGGGGTTCCGGTCCCGGTGCCACGGCCGGGTTGGGGGCCGGCCTCGGGGGGACACCTGGTGACCGGGTGTCCCCAGAGCTTCGGGCAGCCCGGCGGCGGTGCGGATGATGTCAACCCGCGATAGCCCGGTGCAATGGCCCCCGGAACCCTCGGATTTGAGCCGTCTTTTACTCGTCTTGACTCGAACATGCCCCTGGCATTCCGTTCCGGGGGCGGCTAGGCTCCCCGGCGGGGAAGTACCCATGCGGCGACCCGCCCGTTTCCGGCCGGGCGGGCCGCTGCACCCGATTCGCCCTGCGGGCTGGTCAGTCGGCCGCCGCCGCGCCGTTCGCCCAGAGCGCGTCGACCTGCGCGCTCTCGTTGGCGTCGGGGTGCGCGTTCGCGCAGGACGGGCCGGGGCCGTGGCCCGACATCAGCTCGCTGCACGGGCCGGAGTAGTCGTCGGGCAGGCCGAGCACGTGCCCGGTCTCGTGGGCGACGATCCGGAGCGAGTAGTACTCCTGGGCCTGCCGGTGGTCGATGAAGATGTAGCCGTGCCCGTGTCCGTCGGTGCTGGCGTACGAGCCGCCGCCGTCGCCCTCGGTGTACGAGAAGTCGCCGGTGCCGCTGGTCTCCTGGAGCCGGACGCTGTGCACCGAGCCGTTCCAGATCCGCGCGGCGTCGGCGATGTCGCCGGTGAAGGAGGGCGCGTTGGCGGTGTCGTAGGTGACCGTGACGGTCTGCAGCCAGGGGTCGGCGGCCTGCCTGGCCATGGCCGAGGCCATCACGGCCCGGAAGAAGGCCTGGTTGTCCGCGGTCTCCTCCTCCGAACCCGCGTGAGCCGGGCCGGCGTCGGCACGGAGGGAGTGGTTCTGCGCGGACGGCGCCGCCGGGGCGGCGGGCGCGGCGACGGCGGTGGCGGGGAGGGTCACGAGGGCGGCGGCGAGGCCCAGGCCCAGGGTCGCGGACAGCACGGATCGCTTCATGTGGGGGCTCCGGTTCGCGGTGCGCCGGCCGGCCGGAGCCGGTGGGGGCCGGATCCGGCGGCGGTGGCGCGCGGTGGGGGACGTCCCGGCCGGGCCGGGACGGTGTGGCGCCCCTGAGCTTCGACCCGCACGGGCCCGTCGCGGATGATGTCAACCGGCGATAGCCCGGCCACATACGGCGGCGGTCGCCGGCCGCGCGCCCACCGCGACCGCCCGTGCGCACGCCCGGGCGTGCCGTCGGCATGCCCGCGATCTCCTGTCATGTCCTTGGCGATGTGGCGCGGCGACGTCTATGCTCCCGTCGTGGAGCTCGACGTGAGACACCTCCGGGTGCTGTGCGCGATCGCCGACACGGGCAGCCTCCGCAAGGCAGCGCTCCAACTCGGCATGACCCAGCCCTCCCTCACCACCCAGCTGCACCGCATCGAACGGGCCATCGGCGGGACCCTGTTCACCCGCGAGCAGACCGGCAGCCGGCCCACGCCGCTCGGCCACTCCGTGCTCTCCCGGGCCCGGCCGGTGATCAGCGAGATGGCCGCCCTGGTCGCCGCAGCCCGCCAGGAGGCCCGGGACACCACCGGGCCCGGCCGCCAGCGCCGGCTGCGGATCGGCAGCGTCGGCAGCCGGGCGGTCGCCGCCTGGCTGCGCCGGGTGCACGAGCGGCTGCCGGACACCGACACCACCATCCACGTCGACATCTCCGCCAGCGCACTGCTGCGGATGGTCGCCGCCGACCAGCTGGACGTGGCCTTCGTGCACGAGTGCGAGGGCTTCCCGCTGAGGGTGCCGCCGGACGCCGAGCACCGGGTGCTGATGGCCCGCGAGCCGCAGTTCGTCGCGCTCGCCGCCGGGCACCCGGCCGCCGCCCGCCCGGTCGTCCACCTGGCCGACCTCGCCGAGGACACCTGGATGGTCGACCCGACCGCCGACCACGAGTACGCCGCGATGCGCCGGGTTTTCAGCGAGGCCGGGCTCAATCCCCGGGTGGTACAGGTGCGGGACAACGCCACCGCCGCCGAGCTGGTCGCCTCCGGCGAGGCCGTCCGCCCCTGCCAGCCGACCTCACTGCCCGGGCCCGGCACGGTGGTCCGCCCGGTCCACGGGGACCCGCTGGCCGTCCGCCTGCTGTTCACCTGGCGCGCCCGGGTGCTCAGCCAGCCCGCCCTGGACGCGCTGTACGGCGAACTGCGCGCCGCCTACCTGGATCTGGCCAAGGTCAACCCGGCCTACCTGGACTGGCTGGCCCGGCACGAACCGGTGCTGCTGGAGCGGGTTCAGGCCTTCTGAGCCCCGGCGTCGCGGCCCTCCCGGCCCGCTCGGCTCTCCCTGCCGTGGATCAGCACCCCCACCGCGACCATCAGCGCGCAGACCAGTCCCGCCGCCAGCACCCCGGAGCCGCCCAGCGCGGTGCAGGCCAGCACCAGCACCGCCCCGGTCGGCGCCACCGACTGGGCGACCGCGCCGCGCTTGGTGTGCCGGGAGTGCAGGTACCAGACGGTGAACAGGTAGACCGCGGTCGGCACGGTGACCGTCGCGGTGGCGGCCGTCCCGGAGATCTCCGCCTTGTGCACGGCCGACTCCACCGCCACCTCCAGCCCGGCGCCGATCGCCGCCGCCGAGCCGAACACCACGTAGTGCCCGTAGCCCCAGGCGAAGGCCTGCCGGTTGGAGCGCAGGTGCTCGTGGACGGGCCGGGCGAAGTAGATCCACCAGGCCGCGAAGCAGATCAGCAGGCCACCGACCGCCACCGGCACCAGCCGGCCCAGTTCCTCGTGCTCGTCCACCGCCGACTGCACCGCGACCGTCGCGGCGGCCACCGTCTCGCCGAGCACGATCAGGGTGAAGAGGCCGTACCGCTCGGCGATGTGGTGCGGGTGCCAGGCCGTCTGCATCCGCAGTTCGGCGACCACCGGCACGGCCAGCTCGCACAGCACTCCGATCGGGACGACCACCGGCCGGGCGGCGTCCGGCAGCAGCAGCACCACCACCCAGCCGACCTGGCAGAGCGTGATCCCCACCGCGTAGCGCAGCGCGACCCGGCGCGCCTCGCCCTGCTCGGCGGCCGCCGCGCGCAGCCACTGGGTGACCATCGCCAGGCGCATCACCACGTACCCGGTGATCGCCAGCGCCAGGTCCTGGGTGGCGAACAGCCGCGGCACCCCGGCCGCGAGGATCAGCACGCCGGCGATCTGCACCAGCGTGGTCACCCGGTACGGCACGTCGTCGCAGTCGTACGCGGAGGCGAACCAGGTGAAGTTCATCCAGGCCCACCAGATGGCGAAGAAGGCGAGCGCGTAGCCGCCCAGGCCCTCGCCGTAGTGCCCGGCCGCGAGGGAGTGGGCGAGTTCGCGGCCGGCCTGGCCGACCGCGACCACGAAGCAGAGGTCGAAGAAGAGTTCCAGCGGGGTCGCGACCCGGTGCGGTTCGTGGCGGTCGCGCGGGACCATCCGGCGCACCGGGGGCGGGTCGACGTGCTGCGCTCGGGGGGCGGCCGCGGCGCCGGGGTCGCTGGTCATCGGTGCTGCTCCGGGGGTCGGGGAGGAGACGGAGGGGGGAGGCCGGGGCCGGGCAGGCCGGGGCCTGGGGAGGGCTCGCCGTCCCGCATCCTGGCAGCGGCCAGGTCCCCGCGCACGCACCGGCGCGACGCGTGCGCCGCGCGCGGCACCGGTGCGCGCGGCAGTGCGACAACTCCGTTCGACCCCGGGCGCGATGCCCCTGTATGCCCCTTTTCTCCTTGCCGTCAGCGAGAGTTGACGCTCCGGTGCGCGAAGTGGGTGACAGCCCGGCGGGTTTCCGGGCGCGCCCCGCGCGCTGCACCGCGACCGACCGCTACACCCCGCTAGATTCTTCCCCGGTTGGAAGCGAGCGCGGGCCCCTGCGGGGCCCCATGACACGGGCGGCCTGCGGGCAACGCGGAAGGTCAAGGCCGGTGGCAGGACAGCGGGGGCGGCGTAGCCGGCCCACCCGTGTCCGCACCACCGGCCTCGTGATCACCGCGCTGCTCGCCAGCGCCTGCCGTGCGGTCGCCCTCGCCGCCTCGACGGCCCGGGCTACTTCTCCCAGCCGATCTTGGCGTAGTCCGTGCTCCCCAGGCCGAACGCACCCTCGTTGGCCAGGCCCTTGCGGGTCGCCACCACGACCGGCCGCTGGTAGAGCTCGACGGTGTGGCCGAGTTCCCAGATCTTCGCGTCCGCCTGGTTGTAGAGCTTCGCGGCCTCCGCCGGATCGAGCGTGCCGGCCGCCTTCTTCAGCAGCGCGTCGATCTCGGGCGTGCCGAGCTTCGAGTAGTTGCCGAAGACGTTGTCGCCGACCGGCAGACGGAAGTTGGTGAGCGAGGTCGACAGCGGGAACGAGTCGGTGTTCCGCCAACTGGCGATCTCGAACTTGCCCGGATTCACGTACTTGGTGAAGAAGTCGTTGGCGGGGACCTTGTCGAGGTCGACCTTCACCCCGGCGGCCAGCCACATCGCCGCCGCGGCCGTCGCCAGGTCCAGCTGCGCCTGGGGGGTGGAATCGTTGATCACCCAGTGCAGTTGCAGCTGCTGCCCGTCCTTGGTGCGCGGCTGACCGCTGCCCGCGTCCTTCCATCCCGCGTCGTCGAGCAGCTTCTTGGCGGCGGCCAGGTCGAACTTCGCCCACTCACCGGAGTTGTCCTGGTAGCCGGTCTGGTTGGGCATGAAGATGTGGTTGCCGAGCGGCTTGAACTCCACCGGCACACCGTTGTTCGCGATCTTGATCAGCGAGGACCGGTCGAGCGCCTTCCCGAGCGCCTGTCGGACCTTCTGGTCTGCCAGGGCCCCGCCCTGGCCGAACGAGATGTGCACGTCGTCCCACGGACTGGCGGCCCGGATGACGGCGTCCTTGGCACCCTTGAGCTGCCCGTACGCGGCGGCGGTGCCGGCCGTGGCGAGGTCGATCTCGTTGTTGAGGAACGCCTGCGTCGTCGCCGACTGCGACATCACCCGGAAGGTGATCCGGTCGAGCTTGGCCTTCGTCCCCCACCACGCCGGGTCCGGGACCAGGGTCAGGGTCTGCGCGGTCTTGTCCGCCGTCCCGATCTTCAGCGCCGCCGCCGTGATCGGGATCTTGTCCACCCAGGCCTGGTTGAAGTCCTGGGCCGTACCGATGCCGGCCGCCGGGATCAGCGGGCGGAACAGGTTCTGCCAGTCCGCGTACGGCTCGGAGAAGGTCACCTTGACCTCGGTCGGGTCCGCGCCCTGCTCGACGGAGGTGATGAGCTCGTAGCCGGAGGAGTCGGCGATGTTGTAGCCGTCCTTCTTGCCGTTGCTGGCCTCCCAGTCCGCCTTGAAGTCCAGATAGCTCAGCGGCTTGCCGTCCGACCACTTGGCCTTGGGGTTGAGCTTGTAGGTGATCACCTGCGGCGAGGTCGAGGTGATCTTCGCCTCCTGGAGGTAGTCGGCGACGGGCTGGAAGTTCCCGGAGGCGTCGGTGGTGAAGAGGTCGGGCTCCAGCGCGCGCATGATCTCGACCGCGTCGCCGTACCTGCCGTCCACCTGGAACGGGTTCCACTGGGTGATCCACTGGTACAGCGGCAGGCGCACCTCCCCGCCGTCCCTGACCTGGTCCAACGGCTTGGCGTTGATGTCCTGGGAGTCCTGACGCGGCGGCTCGCTCTTGGCCACGTCACCCGCCGATCCGCCTCCGCCCGAGGTGCACGCGGTGACCGCGAGCGCGACGGCGACGGCGAGGGCCGTCGCCCGGCCGAGACGGCGGGCCGTGGTGGAAGCGTCCATGGGGGTCCCCCTGGTGAGGTCTGTGGAACGGGAGTTCGGGCGCAGCAGGCATGACTTGGCTTGAGCATGGGCACTCAATCCGGCACCGAGCCAGAGGAAGGTAACAGCGGATCAGATCCGCCACCAGGGGGAGGAGCGCACACCTGATCCAGAAGTCACGGGCCGCAACGCTGCCGCAAGACCCCCGCCGCGCCCGGGTGCTTCACTCTGACCTGCGCATCCCCGACTCCTCCGTCCCGACTGCCGATTGACGCCCCGACCGGGCCCGACCGAAGGCCACCACCCGATGCCCACCAGACGCGTCGGCCCCGCCCCCACCCCGGGCGGCCGTTGATGCTCCGCTACCTCACCAAGCGGCTCGGCTACTACGCGGCGCTGCTGATCGCCGCCGTCTTCCTGGCGTACGCGATCTCCGCGACCGCCCTCCAGCCCCGCACCTACTTCGACGCCAAGGTCCCGCGCCCGTCCGCCGAGTCGGTCGAGCACCAGCTCAGCGCGCTCAACCTGAACGACCGGACACCGGTGCTGGTGCGCTTCGGCCACTGGACCGGCGGGCTGCTCCACGGCGACCTCGGGCGGACCATCCACGACACCCCGGTCTCCGACGACTTCAGCCGCCGGGTCTGGGTCTCGCTGCGACTGATGCTGCTGGGCAGCCTGCTGGGCATGGTCCTCGGCGTCGCCGCCGGGGCGTGGAGCGCGGTGCGCCAGTACCGGATCTCCGACCGGCTGCTCACCGTGCTGTCCTTCGTGCTGCTCTCCACCCCGGTCTTCCTGGTCGCACTGTTCCTCAAGAACGGCGCGATCGCCGCGAAGGACGCGGCCGGCCACGAGGTCGTCCCGTTCACCGGCTACGAGACCCCCGGCCTGGCCGGCGGACTCGGCGCCCATCTCGCCGACTGGGCGCTGCACCTGCTGCTGCCCACCGTCTCGCTGGCCCTCGGCGGCCTCGCCACCTACAGCCGCTACCAGCGCGGCACCATGCTCGACGTGCTCGGCTCCGACTACCTGCGCACCGCCGAGGCCAAGGGCCTCACCCGCCGCCGGGCCCTGCTCAAGCACGGGCTGCGGACCGCCGTGATCCCGATGTCGACCATGTTCGCCTACAGCTTCCTGGGCATCTTCACCGGCGCGATCTTCACCGAGACGATCTTCGGCTGGCACGGCATGGGCGAGTGGCTGATCCAGTCGATCAACGAACAGGACGTCAACTCGGTCGTCGCGATCGACCTGTTCACCGCCGTGGTGGTGCTCGCCTCCGGCTTCCTGGCCGACACCCTGCACGCCGCCCTCGACCCGCGCGTGCGGTCCTGACCGGAGGAGACCGAGATGACCGCCCTCTCCGTGGAACCCGCCGAGCCCTCCGGCCCCGTCGGACCCGCCGAGTCGCCCGTGCCCGTCCCCGCCCGGGCGACCGGCCGTGGACGCCTCGTCCTCGCCCGGCTGCTCGCCGCCCGGGGCGCCCTGGTCGGCGCCGTCGTCGTCCTGCTGCTGTTCGTGCTCGCCTTCGGCGGCCCGTACCTGACGCCCTGGGACTACGCCGCCCCCGACTTCACCGCGCTGCACCAGCCCCCTTCCGCCGAGCACTGGTTCGGCACCAACGGGGTCGGCCAGGACGTGTTCGCCCAGACCGTCCGCGGGCTGCAGAAGTCGCTGATCATCGGCCTGCTGGTGGCCCTGTTCTCCACCGTGCTGGCCTCCGTGGTGGGAGCCTGCGCCGGCTACTTCGGCGGCTGGGCCGACCGGGCGCTGATGTTCCTGGTCGACCTCCTCCTGGTCTTCCCCAGCTTCCTGATCATCACCGTCGTCTCGTCGCGGCTGAAGAGCGCCGGCTGGATCGCGTTCGTGCTGCTGCTCGCCCTGTTCAACTGGATGATCACCGCGCGGGTGGTCCGCTCGATGACCCTCTCCCTGCGCGAGCGCGAATTCGTGCGTGCCGCACGGTTCATGGGAGTGCGACCGCTACGGATCATCAGCCGGCACATCCTGCCGAACGTCGCCTCCTTCCTCATCATCGACGCCACCATCGCCGTCGGCGGCGCGGTGGTGAGCGAGACCGCGCTCTCCTACTTCGGCTTCGGGGTCAAGGCGCCGGACGTCTCGCTCGGCACCCTGCTCGCCGCCGGGACCAGCGAGGCCCCGGTGTTCCCCTGGATGTTCTACTTCGCGGCCGGGCTGCTGGTGCTGTTCGTGCTCGCCGTCAACCTGGTCGGGGACGGGCTGCGCGACGCCCTCGACCCGACCGCCGGGGACGCTCCCCGCCGGTCCCCCCGCTCCCGTCGTTCGTGGAGGAAGCAGAAGTGACCACCGCCGTCGAGACCCCGCTGCTCGCCGTCCGGGACCTGCGGGTGGACTTCGCCGGCCCGCACGGCCCGGTGCCCGCCGTGCGGGGGGTGGACCTCACCCTGCGGCGCGGCGAGACCCTCGGCATCGTCGGCGAGTCCGGCTCCGGGAAGTCCGTCACCGCGCTGTCCGTGCTCGGCCTGCTGCCGGGCACCGCCCGGGTCGGCGGCTCGGTGCGGCTCGACGGCCGGGAACTGGTCGGCCTGCCCGGCAAGGAGCTCGCCGCGATCCGCGGCCGCAAGGTCGCCATGGTCTTCCAGGACCCGCTGTCCGCCTTCACCCCGGTCTACCGGATCGGCGACCAGATCGCCGAGGCGGTCCGGGTCCACCAGCCGGTCGACCGGGCCACCGCCCGCCGCCGGGCCGCCGAACTGCTCGACCTGGTCGGCATTCCGGCGCCAGACCGGGCCCTGGACAGCTTCCCGCACGAATTCTCCGGCGGCATGCGCCAGCGCGCGATGATCGCCATGGCCATCGCCAACGAGCCCGACATCCTGCTCGCCGACGAGCCCACCACCGCCCTGGACGTCACCATCCAGGCCCAGGTGCTCGACGTGCTGCGCACCGCCAGGGAGGAGACCGGCGCGGCCCTCGTCCTGGTCAGTCACGACCTCGGGGTGATCGCCGGGGCGGCCGACCGGGTCGCCGTGATGTACGCGGGCCGGGTGGTCGAGACCGCCGGGGTGGACGAGCTGTTCGCGGCCCCGCGCCACCCGTACACGCTCGGCCTGATCGGCGCGCTGCCCCGGCTGGACGGGCGCGGCGGACCGCTCGTACCGATCCCCGGCGCCCCGGCGCCGATGGCCGAACTGCCGCCCGGCTGCCCGTTCGCCGCGCGCTGCCCGCTGGCGGAGGAGCGCTGTTCGGCGGCGGAGCCCGCGTTGAGCGGGGACGACGGGCACCGGGCAGCCTGCGTGCGCTCGGCGGAGCTGGCCGAACGGCGGCCCGCGCCGAGCGAGGTGTACCCCGCGCCGGAGCTGCCGCCCGGGCCGTCCGCCGGGGACCGCTCCGGGCGCGCGCCGGTCCTGTCGGTGAGCGGGCTGGGAAAGACGTTTCCGCTGCTCAAGGGCACGGTGTTCAAGCGCAAGATCGGCGAGGTCTATGCGGTGGACGGCGTCGAGCTGGACCTGCGGGCGGGCGAGACCCTCGGCCTGGTCGGGGAGTCCGGCTCGGGCAAGTCCACCACCCTGTTCGAACTGCTGAAGCTGGGCGCCCCCGAGACCGGCCGGATCGAACTGCTCGGCCACGACACCGCCCGGCTCACCCGGTCCGAGGCCCAGCGGCTCCGGGCCGAGCTGCAGATCGTGTTCCAGGACCCGATGGCCAGCCTCGACCCCCGGATGCCGGTCGGAGACATCGTCGCCGAACCCCTGCGCGCCCAGCGTGCCCCGCGCGAGGAGATCGCCCGCCGGGTACCCGAACTGCTGCGACAGGTCGGCCTCGACCCGGAGCACGCCGCCCGCTACCCGCACCAGTTCTCCGGCGGGCAGCGCCAGCGCGTCTCCATCGCCCGGGCGCTCGCCGTCCGGCCGAAGCTGCTGGTCCTGGACGAACCGGTCTCCGCGCTGGACGTCTCGATCCAGGCTGGCGTGCTCAACCTGCTGCAAGAGCTCAAGGCCGAACTCGGCCTGTCCTACCTGTTCGTCTCCCACGACCTCTCGGTGATCCGGCACCTCGCCGACCGGGTCAGCGTGATGTACCTCGGACGGACGGTCGAGCAGGGCGAGGCCTCCGCCGTCTTCGACCACCCCCGCCACCCCTACACCCGGGCCCTGCTCTCCGCCGTCCCGCTGCCCGACCCGGCCGCCGAGCGCGCCCGCGACCGCGTCCTGCTCGCCGGGGACCCTCCCTCGCCCACCGAGCGCCGTACCGGCTGCGCCTTCCGCGCCCGCTGCCCGCTCTACGCCGGGCTCCGGGACGCGGCGGCCCGGGAGCGGTGCGAGCGGGAGCGTCCGGCGCTCGCCGGCTTCGACGCGGCGGACCAGCAGGCGGCCTGCCACCACCCGCGGTGACCACGGTGGGTGTTCGGCCGAATACGATTCGGCGGATCGGGCCGGCGGCGTGTACTGTCTTCCACGTCAGCAGGCGCCGCTAGCTCAGTTGGTTAGAGCAGCTGACTCTTAATCAGCGGGTCCGGGGTTCGAGTCCCTGGCGGCGCACATGGCAAGGTCTCAGGCCGTCCACTCCGGTGGGCGGCCTGAGGCGTTTCCGGGGCGGGTATTCCTTTCCTCCATGACCTCCTCCGACACCCGCCCACTGGCCGAGGAACTGTTGCTGCTCTGCGCCGACCCGGTATCCGGGCGCCTGCGGTCCCCGACCGCCTTCCCGACCGCGATCGCGGGCGCCGTCCTCGCCGAGATGCAGCTGACGGGCACCATCACCGTCGAGGGCCGCCGGATCACCGCCTTCGCGCGGTCGGGCGGCCACGACGAACTCACCACCAGGGTGCTGACCGCGCTGGAACGGGCGGGCACGAGCCACCGCCGGACCACACTCGACCACGCGCTGGGCACGCTCCGTTACCGCAGTGGCCCCCGGCGGTACCTGGACCGGCTGACCGACCAGGGCGTGCTCACCGTCCGCTCCCCCGCCTTCCTCGGGCTGCCCCGCCGCCGCTGGACCGCCGTCCGGCCGGACACCGGGGCGCTGATCGCCGAACGGGTGGCGGCGACGCTGGCCCGGACCGCCGGCTCCGGCCCGACCAACCCTGCGGAGCAGCGCGACCACCAGCTCGCCGGGCTGATCGGGGCGGCCCACCTGGAGCGTCGGCTGTACCCGGGAACGGCGGGCGAGCCGACCCGGCGCGTGGTGCGGCAGCTCGCCCACGGACTGCTCGTCCCCCAGGCCGTGAACCGGGCCGCGGCCCGGCGCAGGAGGGCGATGAGCAGCTGAGGGGCTGAGCCCCTCAACAGCTCCGGGCCCTCAGCTCGTGTCGAGGACGGCGGAGGCCACCGCGTCCGGGCGGTCGAACATCACCAGGTGCCCGGCCGGGGCCGTGGTCCGGTAGTCGGCCCCGAGCAGCGTCGCCAGTTCCCGCTGCCGGGCCAGCCAGGACTCGGTGCGGTCGGTCCGGCAGCCGTCGTCGGCGGCCAGCACGGTGACCGGCAGGTCCTCGGGCAGCGGCCGGGTGCGGCGCAGTTCGTCCAGCTCGGCCGCCACGTCCAGGTAGCGCCCGTTCTCCCGCAGCAGCGCGCGCAGGGCCCGGCCGGTGCGGTAGCAGTGCCGGACCAGCGGCGCCGGGGCGAGGTCCTCGCGGCGGACGGTGGACAGCCGGGCGGTCAGGCGGCGGGCGGTCGGGCCGAGCAGGTACGGCACGGCGAGGGCGGTCGCGGCGCCCGCCAGGGCCCGGGCCGCCACGTCCCGCGCGGCGGGCGCCGGGTACGGGCGGGGCTCCGGTTCGGCGCTGCCGTCGACCAGGACCAGCCCGGCGGCCCGCTCGGGGTGCAGCCGGGCAAAGGCCTCCACGTGGAGACCCGCGAGCGAGTGGCCGACCAGGGTGCAGGGCCCGCCCAGCCCGAGGCCGTCCAGCACCGCGCGGATCCGCTCGGCCTCCCCGGCCGCCGTCGGCGCGGGGCGCCCGGTGGCGGGCTCTGCGGCGCTCAGCCCGTAACCGGGCCGGTCGAAGCGGACGACGGTGCGGTAGGGGGTGAGGAAGGGGACGACGAGGTCCCAGTCGAACCAGCTGCTGCCCAGACCGCCGGTGAGCAGGCAGACCGGGCCGCTGCCCTCGGTGCGGACGTGCAGCGGGACGCCGCCGACGCGCAGGAACCGCGCCCGGGGAGCGGAGGCGGGGGAGCCTCTCGGGCCGGTGGGGTCGTTCGGGCCGGTGGGTGGGGTCATGCCAGCCTCCGGTCGACGGTCGGTTCGCCCGGGGCACCTGCTTCGCCCCGCCCGTACCACCCGCACCGGCCGTCCGGCCTGTCGGAGCGGGCGACGTCCACGGCCAGGACGGCCGGCCGGAGCGCGGCCAGGAACTCCTGCAGCAGCAGGACCTCGACCGTCGTCCGCACGCGGTGGTGCCGGGGGTGGGAGCGTCGGAATCGAGGGTGTCCGGGCTGGGGGCTGGGCACGTTTCCACCCTAGTCGTCGGCCGAAATCCCCCCAAACGGGAGGAAAGGTCGCTCGGGCACCGGGTGGAGCGGACGCGGTTCGAGGCACCCCCCGGAACCGTGTATTGTTTTCCAGGTCAGCAGGCGCCGCTAGCTCAGTTGGTTAGAGCAGCTGACTCTTAATCAGCGGGTCCGGGGTTCGAGTCCCTGGCGGCGCACAGACAGTTGGGGAGCCTCTCGCAACAGCGAGGGGCTCCCCGATTTTTTGGCCATCAATGTCCGTTTTATGTGTGATGTCGGTCTCGATTGCCGTTCCGGTGGAGCCATTGGGCCCGCCCGGCTCGTCCAGGGCAGTAAACCGGAATCGGGACAAAGGTCCCCAACCGCCGATGTCCCCGTCTGTGCAGGCTGGCCCGGTCCGCCCGCAGGAAAGGCCGCGCCTTGTTCCGAAACGCCCAGAGCGGCCGACCGCCGATAGGTCTCCCGCCGGTCAAGCGGCTCAAGCGCTCCACCACCACGGCGCCCGGCGGCAAGAAGCCGCGCCGCCCCAGGCGCACCGGCTGGCGCCGGCTGATACCCACCTGGCGGATGACCCTGCTGGGCTTCGCCGCGGCACTGCTGCTCGGCGTCGGCCTGTTCGCGCTGGGGGTCGCGCTGGTGAAAGTCCCGGACGCGCACGCCGCCGCGACGGCCCAGAGCAACACCTGGCTCTACGCCGACGGCTCGGTGATCACCCGCACCGGCCAGACCAACCGGCAGAACGTCGGTCTGGACAAGGTCTCCCCCGCCGCCCAGCACGCCGCGCTGGCCGCCGAGGACCGCAACTTCTACAACGAGGGCGCCGTCAACGTGCAGGGCCTGGTCCGGGCCGCCCTCAACACCGCCAAGGGCGAGGGCACCCAGGGCGGCTCCACCATCACGCAGCAGTACGTGAAGAACACGTACCTGGACCAGAAGCAGTCGATCACCCGCAAGGTGAAGGAACTCTTCATCGCGATCAAGGTGGACGCCACCGAGAGCAAGGACGACATCCTCTCCGGCTACCTCAACACCTCCTACTACGGTCGCGGCGCGTACGGCGTCCAGGCCGCCGCCCAGGCGTACTTCGGCGTCGACGCCTCCGCGCTCAACCCGGCCCAGGGCGCCTACCTGGCCACCCTGCTGAACGCCCCGAGCGCCTACGACGTCGCCACCGCGACCCCCGCGGGCAAGCAGAACGCCGTCAACCGCTGGAACTACGTCATGGACGGCATGGTGAAGAAGGGCTGGCTCTCCGCCGACGAGCGGGCCAGGACCACCTTCCCGGACGTCAAGGACCCGCAGCCCAACCCGGGCCTGTCCGGCCAGTCCGGCTACCTGGTGGACGCGGCCACCCAGTACCTCACCTCGAACAACGTCATCAGCGAGACCGAGCTGGCCAAGGGCGGCTACACGATCAAGCTGAGCATCGACCCGACCCGCCAGCAGGCCCTGCAGGACTCCGTCCAGGCGCAGCTGCACGACACCCTGAACCCGGACAAGCGGAAGAAGGACGCGGCGGCCCAGGCCGGCGCCGTCTCGGTGGACCCTAAGACCGGCGCGGTCGTCGCCCTGTACGGCGGCGTCGACTACGTGAAGCACTACGTCGACAACGCCACCCGGCGGGACTACCAGGCCGGTTCGACCTTCAAGGCGATCGCGCTGGCCGCCGCCTTCGAGAACAACGCCAAGACCCAGGACGGCCGGACCGTCACCCCGCGCACGATCTACGACGGCACCAGCGGCCGCAAGGTCCGCGGCGGCAAGGGCACGCCGTACGCGCCGCCGAACGAGGGCGACAGGAGCTACGGCCAGATCAGCCTCCAGCAGGCCATCGACTGGTCGATCAACTCCGCCTTCGCCCAGCTCGCCCAGGACACCGGGCTGCAGAAGGTCAAGGACACCGGCATCGCGCTGGGTCTGCCCGCCAACACCCCCGGGCTGGACCCGGTGCCGTCCATCCCGCTGGGCGCGGCCACCCCGAGCGTGCTCGACATGGCCGGGGTGTACGCCACCCTGGACAACGGCGGCAAGCAGATCACCCCGTGGCTGGTGCAGTCGGTGGACCGCGGCGGCGAGTCCGTGGCGCTGCCCGCGCACAAGACCACCCAGGCGATCAGCGCGGACACCGCCAACGAGGTCACCTCCATGCTCCAGGGCGTGGTGAGCGACCCGGGCGGCACCGGTTGGCGAGCGAAGGCGCTGGGCCGCCCGGTGGCGGGCAAGACGGGTACCACGGACGACCAGAAGTCCGTCTGGTTCGTCGGCTACACCCCCGAGCTGGTCACCTCGGTCGCGCTGTTCGGCCAGGACCCGGGCACCGGCGCCCAGGTCAGCCTCAGCGGCGTCGGCGGGATCGACGGCGCGGCGGGCGGCCAGTACCCGGCGCAGATCTGGACCAGCTACATGAAGGCCGCGCTCAAGGGCCAGCCGGTGAGCGACTTCCCAACCCCCGCGGACGGCGGCGACTCCTCGGGCGCCACCGAGCTGCCGACCGTTTCGAGCACGCCGAGCGGCACCCCGTCGACCGGCAGCGCCACGCCGAGCACCGGCGCCGGCAACCAGCAGGGCGACGGCTCCGGTGCGAACCCGGCGGGCGGCTCGGGATCGGGGTCCGGTTCGGGTTCGGGTCCGGGGTCCGGCTCGGGCACGGGCACGGGTTCGGGCACGGGTTCCGGCTCCGACGGGAACGGCACCGGGACGGGCGGTCAGCCCACCAGCCAGCCCACCTCGCGGCCCACCGTCCGGCCGACCTCGCGGCCGACGCCGACCACCCAGCCGACCACCGGCCCGACCGGGCAGCCGACGAACCAGCCCACCGGCGGGACGGACGCGCTCACGGGGGCTGCGGCCGGGGGCTGACCGTCCCTCCGGGCGACGTCACTCCGGGCGACGTCATTCCGCGCGGGCCGGATCACCGACACGGGGCGGTGTTCCGGCCCGCGGCGGGGATCTCGCCCTTGCGGACAGTTGCTGTGTCTTATTCACAACAA
>NZ_JBHWDU010000036.1:31334-74628 GCF_042734825.1 Kitasatospora sp. NPDC059648
CTTTTTTTTATATCCCCCTGGGCGGCGGGGGGGGGCGGCCGGCCCCGCGGGCCTCCCACCCGGCGGGCGCCTCCAGCCCGGGCGGGCCGCAACCCCCCCCGGGGCGGTCCCCCCGCCCCGCGTCGGTCATCTCGCCGTTGCGGACAGTTGAGACCAGGACCAAATGACGAAATGGCGCCTTACCGAAGCGTCGGTAGGACTGCCACAATGCGCCAGTGCACAGATCAACGGCCTCGCCCACCCACCCTTCGGGCAGAACCCTCGGCCTCAGCCTCGCCCTGGTCTCCGCCTTCGCGTTCGGCGGTTCCGGTACCGCGGCCAAGCCGCTGATCGAGGCCGGACTCTCCCCCCTGCACGTGGTCTGGCTCCGGGTGACCGGGGCGGCCGTGGCCCTGCTCCCGATCGCCTACCGGCACCGGGGCGCCGTCCTGCGCCGCCCCGGCCTGCTGCTCGGCTTCGGCCTGCTCGCCGTGGCCGGCGTCCAGGCCTGCTACTTCGCCGCGATCTCCCGCATCCCGGTCGGGGTCGCCCTGCTCATCGAGTACCTCGGGCCGCCGCTGCTGATCGGCTACGTCAGGTTCGTGCAGCGCAAGCCGATCTCCCGGGGCGCGGCCGTCGGCGCCGGAGTCGCGGTGGCCGGGCTGGCCTGCGTGGTGGAGGTCTGGAACGGCCTCAGCTTCGACGCGCTGGGCGTGCTGTTCGCCCTCGGCGCGGCCTTCTGCCAGGTCGGCTACTTCCTGCTCGCCGACGCCGGCCGCCGCGGTGACCGGCCGGTCGACCCACTGGCCGTCAGCGCGTACGGGCTGCTGATCGGCGCCGTCCTGCTCACCGTGTTCACCCGGCCCTGGCAGGCCGACTGGGGCCTGCTCGGCGGGTCCGTGGTGATGAACGGGCACAGCCTGCCCGCCCTGGTCCCGGCCGCCTGGATGGTGCTGATCGCGACGGTGCTCGCCTACCTGACCGGGGTCGTCTCCGTCGGGTACCTCTCGCCGCCGGTCGCAGGGGTGGTCGCCAACCTGGAGGCCGTGGTCGCCACCGTGCTGGCCTGGGTCCTGCTCGGCGAGCACCTGGGGCTTCCGCAGGTCGCGGGTGGCCTGCTGGTGCTGGCGGGCGCGTTCGCGGCGCAGACGAGCAAGCCGCCCGCGGTGGAGGCGGGGGCTGGTACGGGTGCCGGCGCGAGTGCTGCTGGTGGTTCCGCCCCTTCCGGGGCCACCGCTTCCCGGGCCACGACCGCTGCCCGGGAGCGGGTGGCAACCGCCGACCGCGGGGTCAGCGGCCGGTCCAGCCGAACCAGTCGAGGTGACTGACCGGCCACACCACAGCCGACACCGGGCCGACCACGTTGCCCACCGGCACGGCGCCGCCACCCGGGCCCTGCCGGTGCCAGCGGGAGTCCGCCGAGTCGCTGCGGTGGTCGCCCTCGACCCAGATATAGCCCGAGGGGACCTTCACCGGGCCGAAGTCCATGCCCGCGCAGGAGTCGTCGCCGGGGTGCAGGTACGGCTCGACGACCTTCCTGCCGTCGACGGTCAGCGTGGCGCCCGCACACTGGACGGTCTGGCCACCGGTCGCGATCACCCGCTTGACCAGGTAGTTGTCGTCCTTCGGCGGCACCAGCCCGACGAAGCTCAGCACCGAGCTCACGGCGTTGGTGATCGGGTTCGAGTCGACCGGCTGGGGCGGCAGCCAGTTCCCCGGATCCTTGAACACCACCGGCTGCCCCTGCTGCGGCGTCCAGCCGGTCAGCGGCGCGAGCTTGTTCACGCCGACCCGGTCGCCCACCCGCAGGGTGTTCTCCATCGAACCGGACGGGATGGTGAAGACCTGGAACAGGCAGGTCTTGATCAACAGCGCGACCGCCAGCCCGACCGCCACCATCACCGGCAGCTCGATCCACCACGGCCGGGGACGGCGCGCCGTCCGGCGAGCCTTGCGGTCGCGCGATCCGCCGGCCCGCCCGCGGGCCTCGGCCCGGGCCCCGGACCCGTCCCCTTGGAGCCGCTGGCCGTACGGGCCCTGCTGGGCGTACGGGCCGTTCGCGGCCTGCTGGCCGTACGGACCCCGCTGGTCGTACGAGCCCTGCTGGGCGTACTGGGTGTCCCGGGCGGCTGGTACGCCGGGCTCGGCGGGTTCGCTGGGAGCTCCGCCGGGCGTTTCGGGCAGGTTCACCGCCATCGTCGCTGCTCCACCTCTCCGGCTGGGGAAAGTTGCACGCTACGCCAACCGGGGAGCCTCACGAAATCCGGCGTTTAGCCGCGCCCGACATCGCCGCCTGCGGGTTTCGATGCCGGGCGCCGCCCTCTGTGCCCTCAGGCGCGGGCGATGGCCTCGTGGTGGCGGATCACCTCGGCGATGATGAAGTTCAGGAACTTCTCCGCGAAGACCGGGTCGAGCTTGGCCCCGGCGGCCAGCTCCCGCAGCCGCTCGATCTGGTCCCGCTCCCGGGCCGGGTCGGCAGGCGGCAGCTTGTGCTCGGCCTTGAGCCGACCGACCCGCTGGGTCGCCTTGAAGCGCTCGGCCAGCATGTGGACCACTGCGGCATCGATGTTGTCGATGCTCTCGCGCAGGCTGGTCAGCTCCGCCCGTACCGCGTCGTCGATGCCCTCGGTCACGCCGGCGTCGGGGGTCGTGGGCTGGTCCGTCATCGGGTCGGCTCCCGGTGTCTGGGGTGGGCGCCCGACCGTACGGCGGCCGGGCTCGGGCCCGGGCAAATCTAACAGGGCACCCGGTCCGGACCGGCACCGTTCGGAGGAACCGTCCAGCATCCGGACAGCTCGCCGGACCGCCCGGCACCCGGCTCCGCGGCCGGGCTGCCCGTAGGCTGGTGCGTGCATGACCGGAAGTGACGACTCAGCAGTCCCTCAGCACTGGAGGAACCGATCGTGGCAACCACCCGCACCGCCCGCACCGCCTGGGAGGGAGACCTCCTCCACGGCAAGGGGCAGGTGACCTTCGCCTCCTCCGGGATCGGCGAGTACCCCGTCTCCTGGCCGGCTCGCGCCGAGGAGCCCAACGGCAAGACCAGCCCCGAGGAACTCATCGCGGCCGCCCACTCCGCCTGCTTCTCGATGGCCCTCAGCAACGGCCTGAGCAAGGCCGGCAACCCGCCCACCAAGCTGGACACCAGGGCCGACGTCACCTTCCAGCCCGGCACCGGCATCACCGGCATCCACCTGACCGTCACCGGTGAGGTCCCCGGGCTGGACGAGGCCGCCTTCGTCAAGGCCGCCGAGGACGCCAAGGCCAACTGCCCGGTCAGCCAGGCCCTGACCGGCACCACCATCACCCTCACGGCCGAACTCGCCTGACCGCCTCCCGGCCCGTCCTCCCCCGGCCCGTTCGGGGGGCGCACCTCGGCCCCGCCCCCGCGCGCGACCAGCGCCCGGGGGCGCGGCTTCGGCGCACGCGCTCCCGGCGCACCTCATGTGATGTGCACTGAAGGCAGCCGAACGTTCCGTCATGCATGATCCCAAACGGGGCGAATCACCCTGGCGGCGGTCACCGCGCGTTGTCGCCGCGGCCTATGATCGGCCGAAGCGCCCTGTCCTTCACCCGGGTCCCCGTGCGACAGCGCCCCACGGCGGACGCCCCGCAGCGGACCGACTCCGAAGACTCCGGCAGAGCGCGGAGCCGGCCGCCGGAATCCCGACCGGCCAGGCAGACCATCGTCAAGCGTCAGCAGCGGACGGGAGCATGCCGTGCCGGGCCAGAACGAGGGGGCCGACGCACACCACCCAGGCGTGCGGCACAAGGAATCGTCACACCACCGCCACCTCGCCGCGCCGGCCCTCGATCCGCCGGGTGCGACCGGACCGGCCATCCCCGCGGCCTGCGGCACGCTGGAGGATCCGGAGCTACTGCTCTGCCCCACCTGCTCGGCCCCGTTGACCGACGGTGCGTACCTGGGCGCCGGTGGGGCCCCCGGCCGGGAGGGCGGCGACGACCGGCTGCTGGCGGCACTCCGGGCCAGCGAGTCCCGCTTCCGGGCCGCCTTCTGCGACGCCGTCATCGGCATGGCCCTGATCGACCCCGAGGACCGGATCATCGAGGTCAACCCTGCCTTCGCCGCCCTGATCGGCCGCGGCGTCGGCGAACTGGTCCGCACCCACCTGCACGAGATCATCGACCCGGAGGGCATGCCGTCCCGGCTGTTCACCGCGCTCGTCCACGGCAAGCGGGAACGGTTCCGCGTGGAGAAGCAGCTCAAGCACCGTGAGGGCCACACGGTCTGGAGCAAGGTGACCGTCTCGCTCATCCGGGACCCCGCCGGGCGGCCGCTCTACACCCTCGCGCTGGTCGAGGACATCACCGAGCAGCGCCGGCTCGGCGACCGCCTGGAGTACCAGGCCCTGCACGATCCGCTGACCCGGCTGCCCAACCGGACCCTCTTCTTCGAACGGCTCGACGCCGCCTGCCTCCCGGACCCCGACGACCGCGGGAACCACGGAGGCTCCGGTCGGCCGGTGGCGGTCGCGGAGGGACGGCGGGTGGGTGTCTGCTACCTCGACCTCGACGGCTTCGCGGCGATCAACGAGACCCTCGGCCACCACATCGGCGACGAGTTGCTGATCGCCGTCGCCGCCCGGCTGCGGCGCGGACTCTCCGAACGGGACGCCCACCTGGTCGCCCGGATGGGCGGTGACGAGTTCGCCGTCCTGGTCACCGACAGTGTCGGCAGCGAGCAGCTGACGGCGCTGGCCGGCCGGATCCTGGAGGTGCTGGAACGTCCCTTCGACGTCGCCGGGCACCGGCTGGTGGTCACCGCCAGCGTCGGCGTCGTCGAGCGTTCGGTGCACGAGACCACCCCGACGGACCTGGTCAAGGACGCCGACGCCACGCTCTACTGGTCCAAGGCCGACGGCCGGGCCCGTTGGACCCTCTACGACCCCGACCGTGGCGCCCACCGGCTCACCCGCCAGCTGCTGGCGACCGCACTGCGGCCGGCCCTGGAACGCGGCGAGTTCACCATCGAGTACCAGCCCCTGGTCGGCCTGGCCGACGGCGCGGTGCACGGCGCCGAGGCCCTGGTCCGCTGGCGCCACCCCCGCTACGGAACACTCTCCCCCGACCGCTTCATCCCTCTCGCCGAGGAGTCCGGTGCCATCGTGCCGCTCGGCAAGTGGGTGCTGGAGGAGTCCTGCCGTCAGGCCCGGCAGTGGCTCACCGAGTTCCCGGACACCGAGACCTTCGTGAGCGTCAACCTGGCGGCCCGCCAGATCTGGGACTCCGATGTGGTGGCCGACGTCGCCCAGGCCCTCGAAAGCACGGGCCTGCCCGCCCGGCTGCTGCAGCTGGAGATCACCGAGAGCGCCCTGCTCGGCCCCGGCGGCCGCCCGCTGCAGGCGCTCCAGGCACTCGCTGACATGGGCGTGCGGATCGCCATCGACGACTTCGGCACCGGCTACTCCAACCTGGCCTACCTCTCCCGGCTGCCGGTGCACGTGCTGAAGCTCGACGGGACCTTCATCGAGGGCTTCCGCGACCCGGCACCGGCGACGGCGGGGCACTCCGCCCCGGCTACGGCTGCTCCCTCGGCTGGTTCCTCGGCATCGGAATCAGGATCATCGGCATCGGCATCGGCATCGGCATCGGCGGAGCGTCCGGGTCTCCCGGAACTCCACTCCCGCCGACGCGACGCGGACGAGCAGATCGTCGGCGCGATGGTCCAGCTGGCCCACACCCTCGGCCTGACCGTCACCGCCGAGGGCATCGAGAGCGCCGCCCAGGCCGAGCGGCTCCGGCTGACCGGCTGCGACACCGCCCAGGGCTGGTACTTCGCCCGGCCCGGCGAGGCCGAGCTGGTCGCGGCGATACTCCGGGAGGGCCGCCCCGCCCCGAGCGGCCGCTAGGCCGACGGGGCGGGGGCCGTCGCCGAGGTGATGGCCCCCGGCCGACGCTGTCAGGCCGACGCCGTCAGGCGTCTGCCGTCAGGCCGTACGCCTCGGCGACCAGACCGTAGGAGCGGAACCGGGCCTCATGGCCGTGGATGTGCGAGGTGACCATCAGCTCGTCCACCCCGGTCCGCTTGCGTAGCACCTCCAGGCCGTCCGCGACCTGGCCCGGGGCACCCAGCACCACGTTGTCGAGCCAGCTGTCGATGAAGTCCGCCTCTGCCGGGCTGTACGGGTACTCCTCGGCCTCCTCCGGGGTCGGGATCGGGCCGGGGTTGCCGCGTCGGAGGCGCAGCATGCCCAGGGCCGCGGAGCGGGCGAGGCGACGGGCGGCGGTCTCGTCGTCGGCGGCGACGGCACTCACGCCGATCAGCGAGTAGGGCTCGCTGAGCACGGCGGAGGGGCGGAAGGATGTCCGGTACAGGTCCAGCGCCGGAAGGGTGTTGGCGCTGCTGAAGTGGTGGGCGAAGGCGAATGGGAGGCCGAGGCGGCCAGCCAGCTGGGCGCTGAAGCCGGAGGACCCGAGCAGCCAGACCGGCGGACGGCTCTCGCCCCTGGGGACGGCGGTCAGCCGCTCGTACGGGTGGCCGGAGGGGAAGTCGCCGTCGAGGAAGTGGGTCAGCTCGGAGAGCTGCAGCGGGAAGTCGTCCGCACCCTCGGCGAGTCCGCGGCGCAGGGCGCGGGCGGTGGCCGGGTCGGTGCCGGGGGCTCGGCCGAGCCCGAGGTCGATCCGGCCGGGGTGCAGGGCCTCCAGCAGGCCGAACTGCTCGGCGATGGCCAGCGGGGCGTGGTTGGGGAGCATGACGCCGCCCGAGCCGAGCCGCAGCGTGGTGGTGTTGGCCCCGAGGTGGGCGAGCAGGACGGCCGGGGTAGAGCTGGCCACGCCGGGCATTCCGTGGTGCTCGGCCACCCAGAAACGGTGGTACCCCCACTGCTCGGCCCGGCGGGCCAGCTCGGTAGTGGCGGCCAGGGCCTGGCCGGGCGTGTAGCCGACGCCGACGGTGGCCAGGTCGAGGATCGAGAGCGGAGCGGGTGCCGTGCCGCGGGCGGTGCCCCGGATCACCGCACCGGCCTCCGGTCCGGTCCGCTGCTCCTGCTGGTCCTCGGTGGTCATGCCGTCCGCCCTCCTGGCTGTCCTTGGCCCGGCTCTCCTCCGAGCCGGCCGTCGTGGGCGGCCGCGCGGGTCTCGGTCGGCCCGGCGGTCGCTGCTGCCGACGGGGATCAACCACGGCTGCGGGCCCGCTGTTCCCGGGCCGGCCGCTCGATGCGGCCGCGGCCGGGAGTGACCGGGATGTGCGGTCCGGGGTTCGGCCCGGGTGCGGCCCGAGCGGTTCCACACGACCGCACCGACCGACCGTTCGGATGACGGAGAGCCAGCAGCCCGACACGGTTGGCGACTTCACGCCAGGGTCGGAAGTCGCCAGCCGGAGCGCTCGCGACCGGCGGCCGGCTTCGGGCAGGGTGGTGATCAGGAACGGGGCACCGAGCGGGCCCGCGTTCCGTCGCCGAGATCTTCGGGCTGGACCAGCGCTGAACGATCCCTGCGGGCCCTCGGCGCGGCACCCCGCCCCGGGGGCTCGTTCCATTTGCGGGGGCCTTCGCCCGCGCGCTCCAGGCGCACCTCGCCGGCGACCGCATCAGGGCCGTGAGCTGCGGCCGACTGCGGTGATGCCCGGCACACCGGGGTGCTTCATGGCAGCGTGAAAAGTCGAGGCGCTAGCGTTGACCCCAGCAGCCACCTGCTCCCCCAGGGCGGCGTGGAGGGAGTAAGGCCTTGAATTTCGTGGCGGCGACGGGATCCTCGTGGATCTGCGCCCTTGCGCTCTTCGCCGTACTCGGCGACGCCCTGCTCCCCTTCATCCCGAGCGGAACGCTGGTCATCCTGGCCGTGCTCAAGACAGCACAGATCAACGGCGCCCCGGTGTTGCTCGGCCTGGGCGTGGCGGTGGCCTCCTTCCTGGGTGACCTCCTGCTGCTCCAGCTCGCCCGGCGCGGGGCCCCGCTGCTGCAGCGCCGGCTCGCCCGGCGCCCGAAACTGGCGGCCAGCGTGGCCCGGGTCCAGCAGTCACTGGTCGAGCGCCCGCGCGGCGGGGCGGCCGCGATGGTGGTGGTCGCGCGGTTCGTGCCGGCCGGACGGACCGTCCTGGACCTGGCCATCGGTCACTCCCCCGCCCATCCGCACCGCTTCCTGCACTGGTCGGCGCTGGCGGCGCTGGTCTGGGCCGCCTACATCGTGACGCTGGGCTGGCTGAACAGCCACTGGTTCAACACCGCCTGGCTGAGTCTCGCGGTCTCCTGTGCGGCAGCCACGGCCGTCAGCACCGCGATCGCGCGAATAGTGCGCCGCAACCGGCGGCTGGCCGCGCTCTGACCGGCCCCGGAGCGGTCGGCGACTTTCGGCCGCAGAGCACTGTCGGGAGCATAATTTTCCCTCACGGGCGACGGCCCGTGCCGAGCGCTGACGCACTCTGACCGGTCCTGACAGGGCGGCGGTACCGTACTCCCCTGACGTCGCGCAGCGCGAAGCGTCACAGGACCGCAACAGACGACGGATCCCTGCAGCCCGGTCGGGCGCCCCCGACGTGTTGACTGTCGTCGGAGCCCGGCGGCCTTGGTAGCCGCTGCGCGACATGACATGCTAACGGCGGAATATTCATCAATTGCCCGATTTGACCGGAGCGGCCCAGGGCCGCCCCCACCACCGGCGATCGGCACCCAGGGGAGACCATGACCAGCATCTCGCGCAGGACGGTGCTCAGTGCGACCGCTGCGACCGCGGCCCTCGGCGCGGTCGCCGCCTGTTCCAGCAGCGGATCCGGTTCGGGGCAGGACTCCACCTCGCATTCCTCTGACGGCAGTACGAAGGCCGGGCAGAACGGCAACGCCGACCCGACCCAAACCGTCGTGCCCAAGGGCACCCCGATCGGCGACGGCTCCAACGCGGACACCGGTCCGCAGCCGAACCAGCCCAAGCCCGAGAAGCTCAAGCCGGGCGAGCGCCCGCCGCAGTTCGTGGTGTTCTCCTGGGACGGCGCGGGCGGCACCGACGACGGCCAGTTCCCCCGCTTCCTCAAGCTGGCGGAGCAGTACAAGGCCACGATGACCTTCTTCCTCTCCGGCATCTACGCCCTGCCCAAGGGCAAGTCCGACCTGTACCACCCGCCGAAGCACTCGGTCGGCGCCTCCGACATCCCGTACCTCTCGGACGGCGCGGTCAAGAGCACCCTCAAGCTCGTCAGCCAGGCCTGGCTCGCCGGGCACGAGATCGGCACCCACTTCAACGGGCACTTCTGCTCCAGCCGCCCGGACAAGAACGGGGTCAACATGTGGACCCCGGACGACTGGCAGAGCGAGATCGACCAAGCCATAGCCTTCGTCACCCAGTGGCGGACCAACACCGGCTTCACCGACGTCGACCCGCTGCCCTTCGACTACAAGAAGGAGCTGATCGGCGGCCGCACCCCGTGTCTGGAGGGCCAGAAGGCACTGCTGCCGACCATAGCCAAGCTGGGCTGGAAGTACGACGCCAGTTCCTCGGGCGGCCTCCAGATATGGCCGCAGAAGGTGCAGGACGGCAAGATCTGGGACTTCCCGCTGCAGTCCATACCGTTCCCCGGGCACACCTTCCAGGTCCTGTCGATGGACTACAACATCCTCGCCAACCAGTCCAACGGCAGCACCAAGGGCGACCCGTCCAAGTACGGCGACTGGCGGACCCAGGCCACCAACTCCTACCTGGCCGGCTTCGAGCGGGCCTACAACGGCAACCGGGCCCCGTTCTTCATCGGCAACCACTTCGAGCAGTGGAACGGCGGCATATACATGGACGCCGTCGAGGAGACCCTCAAGACCATCGCGGGCAAGCCCGAGGTCCGGCTGGTCTCGTTCCGTCAGCTGGTCGAATGGCTGGAGGTGCAGGACCAGTCGACCCTGCGCAAGCTGCGCACGCTCAACGTCGGCCAGGCGCCGTCCGGCGGCTGGGAGAGCTTCCTCGGCGCCGCGGGCTGACCCGGCCGTCGCCGTTCCATGCTTCCGGCCGGGCCCGTCACCCGGCGGCGGGGACGTCCGCGAGCAGCTTGCGGACGATGCGGTCGGCTCCGGCCTCGCCCCAGAGGATCGAGTAGTGGTTGGAGTCCGGCACGGGTGAGGCGGGCACCCGGTCCGGATCCAGCCCGGACAGCCCGATCCGCTGGGGGTCGTAGAGGCCCTGCGGCTCGTTGAGCAGGCCGCGCTCCGCCCAGAGCAACTCGGCCGGGCAGGGCAGCCGGTGCACGGCCCCGGCTGCCTCACGGTCCAGCAGGACCTGGGCGCCGTCGGTCTGCACGGCCTCCAGCACGCAGGAGGAGCGCAGTTCGGGCTCGGCGCCGACGAGGTCGCGCTGGGTGTAGGCGTCGATCCCCTCGGACCAGCTGCCGTCGAAGGCCGGGTGACGCTGCCAGAACTCCCGGTAGGCGGCCCGGTCGGGGAAGGTCATCGACAACCGTGCCAGCGCGGGGCCGAGCACTGCGGCCAAGGCGTCCTCCTCCCGGACGCCCTCCGCAAGCGGGAAGCTCAGCGCGCCGTCCACCAGCAGTACCCGGCGGACGAGTTCGGGGTGCCGGACGGCGGTCAGGGCGGTGACCCAGGCCCCCATCGAGTGGCCGACGACCGTCACGGGCGCCACACCCAGGGAGGCGATCAGCGCGGCCACGTCGTCGGCGTGCCGGGTCAGCCCGTACGGTCCGGCGACCGAGCGGCTGGCACTGCGACCCCTCAGGTCGGGCGCGAGCAGGGTGACCCGCCCGGAGAGCCGACGGGCGACCTCGTACCAGGCGAGGCCGTTGGCGGTGATGCCGTGCACCGCCACGACCGTCGGGGCCCCCGGCCGGTCGGCGGACCACCGCAGGACGGCGAGGTCCCCGCCGGGTACGGGGACGGTCAACTCCTCTGGCTTCAGGGGTGGCTGGCTCACGCGGGGGCACCTCCGGTGGGACGGGCGGCGGGCCTGCCGGTCGGCGTGCGGGCCGCCGAGCGGGCGGATCGGGCGGTGCGGATACGGGCGGGGAGTCCGGCCAGGCCGCCGGGGAGCAGGTAGACCACGGCGACGAACAGGGTGCCCATCAGGAAAAGGGGTTGGGAGAGCGGCACGCGCAGCACCGCGGGCATGCCCGCGACGGCGTCCGAGTTGGCGAGGTCGCTGAGCCGGTGGCCGGCCCAGGTGTAGAGCACCCCGCCGAGCAGCGGCCCCCAGCGGGTACCGGAGCCGCCCAGGACCACCATGACCAGCAGCGCGAGCGTGGCGTCCGAACCGGCGGCCTGCGGGGTGGCCCCACCGGTGAGCAGCAGGTAGACCACCCCGCCCAGACCGGCGAGCGCTCCGGAGAGCACGAAGGCGACCAACTTGTAGCCGTAGGGCCGCAGACCGAGCACCTCGACCCGGCGCTCGTTCTCCTTGACGCCCTCCCAGACCCGGCCGGCCGGGGAGTTGACGGCCCAGTGGACCGCGGCGACCGTCAGCACGAGGTAACCGACGGCGATCCAGTAGAGGTTGGCGGTGTTCTCGATCCCGATCAGGCCGGACGGCAGCAGGTCGGCCGGGGCGGACCGGCCCTCCTCGCCGCCGGTGACACCACCGGGGTTGCGCAGGACGAGGATGGCACCGGCCTGGGCGAAGGCGAGGGTGACCATGGAGAAGCCGATGCCGGTGACCCGCAGGCTCACCGAGCCGAGCAGCAGGGCCAGCAGCACGGTGCAGGCGACCCCGAACACCGCGGCGGCGGCGAAGGGGAGTCGCAGTTCGAGCATGCCGAGGTCGGTGGCGTAGAGGCCGGTCGCGAAGTAGAGCGCGTGGCCGAAGGAGAGCAGTCCGGTACGGCCGAGCAGGAGGTCGTAGCCGGTGGCGAGGGCCCCGTAGAGCAGGCACAGGGCGATGAGTTGGAGACTTCCCGGGCTGCCGAGCGGGCCGTCGAGCAGTCCCGGGACGGGAAGCGCACTGTATGGGGCGACAAGGAGCGTGATCAGCAGGGCGATCGGCCACCAGCGTAGCGCTGCGTGCATCCGTGTCCAGCGATTAGTGACCGAATCACCTGTTCGAGGGATGTCGCCGGGCTCGCCCGTTTGTTCACAATGGTTTCCGGCAAGGCTGGTGTCAGTCCCCCCTGCCACAGTGGGGCTGTCGGCGGAGCTGGTGTCAGTCCCCTCTGCCGACACGGCGGTCACGGCAGGGCTGGTGTCAGTCCCCCCTGCCGAGGTGGCGGCGCTGCGGGCGGCCGCGGGGCCACCGGTGCTCGTGATCGGAGTTTCGGCGCTCACGCGAGCCTCCCGGTGAGTCCACGGGGTCGGACCAGAAGCAGCACGGCGAGCAGGACGACGACCGAGAGGTCGCCGAGCCCGGCGCCGGTGTAGTAGTTGGCGAACTGCTGGACGAGGCCGACGCCCACCGAGGCGGCGGCGGCCCCGGTCACGGAGCCCATGCCACCCATCACCACGACGACGAAGGCGAAGATGAGCAGGCTGGTCCCCTGGCCGGGATTGACCGAACCGAAGTAGAGGCCGCCGAGGGCGCCGCCCAGTGCGGCGGCCGCCCCACCGATGGCGAAGACGAGGGTGAACGCCCTTCGGACGTCGATGCCGAGCGCCGTGACCATCGCCCGGTCCTCGACGCCGGCCCGGACGATCAGCCCGTAGCGGGTTCGGGCGAGGAACAACCGAAGAATGAGCAGCAACAGTGCGGCGGCGGCCACGAGCACGAACCGGTTGACCGGGACGGTCGCACCGAGGACGTGCCAGGTGCCGGCCAGTAGGGCCGGTTGGGGGAAGGGGCGGGCGTCCGCGCCCCAGATCCCCATGAGCAGGGCGGGCACGGCGAGCCCGACCCCGACGGTGGCGAGGATCTGGTCGCGCGGGCGGCTGTAGAGCGGCCGGATCAGGAAGAGTTCCAGCAGGACGGCGGCGGCCGTCCCGACCAAGGTGCCGAACGGCACCGCGAGCCAGAAGGAGAGGCCCGCCTCCGTACCGGCCCACCAGGTCGCATAGGCGCCGATGGAGAGCAGGGCGCCGTGCGCGAAGTTGAGCACGTCCATCAGACCGAAGATCAAGGAGAGGCCGGAGGCGACCAGGAAGTACAGCGCGCCGAGACCGAGACCAGTACAGGAAAGGAGAACGATGGTGTCCATCAGGGCTTCACCTCCGTGGTGACGACCGGGGTGGCGGTCGGGGAACCGGCCGCGGAGGCGGCGGACGGCCGGTATCCACCGGCGAGCGGGTGACGGGAGCCGACGCCGAGGAGGCGGCGGGCGGCCTCCTCGTCGGCCAACAGCTCGGCGGTGTCGCCCCGGTGGGCGGTCCGGCCGTCGGCCAGGACGGCACAGGTGCCGGCCAGGCGGCGGACGAGCGCGAGGTTCTGCTCGACCAGGAGAACGGGCACCGCCTCGGCCGCTCGCGCCAGCACTTCGGCCACCTCGGAGACGATCTTCGGCGCCAGGCCCTTGGTGGGCTCGTCGGCGATGATCAGCCGGTTCCGGTTGAGCAGCGTCCGGCCGATCGCCACCATCTGCTGTTGGCCGCCGGAGAGCGTCCCGGCCAACTGGCCGGCCCGCCGCTTGAGTTCGGGGAAGAGCTCGTGGACGAGCGCGTAGTTCGGCTCGCCCGCCTCGGCCCCACCCAGCGCTCCGCGTTCAGCGAGGCGGAGGTTCTCGGCGACCGTCAGCCCGGCGAAGATCCCGCGATCCTCGGGTGCATAACCGATACCACGACGAACAACTAGATGAGTTGGGAAGGAGGAGATTCCAGCACCGGACAGTTGAATGCTCCCGGTGCGCGGCACCAGACCCATGACGGCCTTCACAGTGGTGGTCTTGCCGGCACCGTTGCGGCCCAGCAGTGCCGTGACTCCGGCGGAGGCCACGTCGAAGTCGACACCGTGCAGGATGTGCAGCCCGTCGATGACCACCCGCAGGTCACGGACGGAGAGAAGGGGTTCGGCAGCGGACGAGGGCGAGGACGGCCGCAGCGAGGAGTGCGGATGCGGCGAAGAAGTCGGAGAGGAGGTCACAACGCCTCACCCAGGTAGGCCTGTTGCACTGTCGGATCGGCCATCACGGCTTCGGGGGTGTCCAGGGCGAGCAGGGTGCCGTGGTGCATCACCGCCAGGCGGTCGGCCAGGCCGAGCAGGACGTCCATGTGGTGCTCGACCATCAGGACCGTCCGGCCGAAATCTCGGTGCACGGAACGGATCAGTTCGGTGAGGGCCGGCACCTCCTCCGCGCTGACGCCGGCCATCGGTTCGTCCAGCAGGATCAGCCTCGGATCGGAGACGAGCAGGACGGCGAGTTCCAGCTTGCGCTTCTCGCCGTGGGAGAGCGCTCCGGCCAGGGTGCCCGCGCGATGGGCGAGTTCGGTGCGATGCAGGGTGTCGGCCACCTGTTCCGAGAAGCGGTCGGCGCGGCGCCAGAGGCGGTAGGAGGCTCGTGGTCCGGCTGCCGCCTGGGCGGCTAGTCGGACGTGGTCGGCGACGGTCATCCCCGGCCAGAGGGAGGAGGTCTGGAAGGTGCGACCGAGCCCGCGGCGAGCCCGGGCGTGCACGGCCTCGGTGGTGATGTCCGTGCCGTCGAGGTGGAGACTGCCCCAGGTCGCCGGACAGATGCCGGAGATCAGGTTGAAGAGGGAGGTCTTGCCGGCTCCGTTGGGCCCGATGAAGGCGATGAACTCGCCTTCGCCGATCGCGAAGGAGACGTCCTCGACGATCGGCACGCCGCGGACGGACCAGCCGAGGCCGTCCAGCCGCAGCACCGGAGTAGAGGGAGGACAAGAAGTGAGACGCGGAGAGGAGGAACGCGACACGGAGGAGCGTCGGGCGGAGGGCGGAGGAGTGGAGGCCGGAGGAGTGGAGGCGGCGGGAGCGGGCATCGGGATCAGCCCGCCATCGGGACGACCGGGGGCGCCACCTCGTCGGCGGTCAGGGTCTTCTCCACCGAGGGCTTGGCGGTGGCCCCGGTTCCGGTCAGCCGGACCTGGAACATCGGCTGGAGGAGGGCGTGGTCCTCGGCGCGGACCGCGGTCCGGCCCTTGACCCCGTCGAAGCTCCACCCCTCCAGCGCCTTGACCAGGGCCGAAGTGTCGTCGGCGGAGCCGTGGTTGGCCTCGACGGCGTGCACAATCATCTGGGCGGCGGTGAAACCGTCCGGGGTGAAGATGTCGGGCTTGCCGCCCCCGGCGGTGACGGCCTCAGTCATGGCCTTCTCCACCGGGGTGCCGGCGGCGCCGTCGAAGTAGTGGTTCAGGAAGGAGATCTTCTCGCCGGCCGGGCCGAACAGCGGGTAGGAGGCGGCCAGGTCCAGGCCGGTGACGACCTTGGTGCCGGTGAAGACGTCCTGCTGGTTGAGCGCCGTCCACAGGGCCGACGCGGAGTCGCCCGCCCAGGCGACGAACAACAGGTCGGGCTTGGCGGTCTTGGCCTGGGTCGCGAAGGGGGTGAGGTCAGTGGCGCTCGGCGGGGCGAGCACCTGCTCCACCGTCGCGCCCTGGGCTCCGAGCACGGTCTTCACGGCAGCCACGTTGGCCTGTCCGAAGGCGTTGTCCTGGGCGAGCACGGTGACCTTCCTGCCCTTGGCGTCACCGATGAACGAAGCCGCCGTCCGAATGTCCTGATAGGACTGGCGACCGGAGCGGAAGGTGTACTTGTTCAAGCCGGTGACCTTGTCGGCGGCGGCGGGGCCGCTGATGAAGAGCACCTTGTTCTGGGAAGCGATCGGGCCGACCTGGAGGGCGACACCGGAGGCGGTGGAGCCGGCCAGGACCTTGTAGCCCTTGCCGATCAGGTCCTTGGCGGCGGACACCGCCTTCGCCGGATCACCCGCGTCGTCCTGCTCCTCGAACTCGATCTTGTGCCCGTCGACCTCGCCGGTGCCCTTGGTCGCATAGTCGAGACCGGCCTTGAAGCCGTCCAGGTACTGCTTGCCGTAGGCGGCGAGCGGACCGGTCTTGGAGTACACCAGGCCGACCTTGACCGGGGCCTTCGCACCACCACCGCCCGCCGAGGCGGTCCCGGCGGTGCCGGCCTTGGCGCAGCCGGCGGCGAGCAGGACGCACGCGGCCACTGCGGCGAGCTTCCGGGCCGGGCTGCCGGTCGGGGCCTCGCGCGGGCGGGCGCCGGAGGCGGTCCTGGTGGGGACTGTGGTGCTGCGCATGTGACCGACTCCTGAGGATGCGGCGGGGTGGATGCCGGAACCGTAGGTGTGCGGTGGGACCGGCGACATGTGCCCGGCCGACATAGCAACCCGCTGTGATGTGGCTCCGGTCGACATACCGCCCGCCCGACGCCGCGCTCCGGGCGTCCGGATGTGGCCAGCCGACATGGGTTCGCGCCCGTCCATGGCGGTGGCCGCCATGGCTGCGGTGCCACGCGTCCGGCGACGGTGGAAGCGGCGCGGCGACGGGCGGGTCAGGCTTCTGGCCGCCTGGCCGCTTCGCCCGGCCGCAGTTACCGACGCCACGCCACCGCACTCCACACCACCCCACTCCACGCCTTCCCTCCCCCGCCCTCATGAGGTGATCCCTTGGACAAGGTCTTCGACTCCCCCGCCGCCGCAGTCGGCGACATCCCCGACGGCGCGGTGCTGACCGTCGGCGGATTCGGTCTCTGCGGCATTCCGAGCACCCTGATCGACGCCCTGGTGACCGCCGGCACCACCGGCCTGCGCGTGGTGTCCAACAACTGCGGGGTGGACGACTGGGGGCTCGGCCTGTTGCTCCGGGCGGGCCGGATCGCCCGCATGACCTCCTCGTACGTCGGCGAGAACAAGGAGTTCGCCCGGCAGTACCTCGCCGGAGAGCTGGAGGTGGAGCTGACCCCGCAGGGCACGCTGGCCGAGCGGCTGCGGGCCGGCGGCGCCGGCATCCCGGCGTTCTTCACCCCGGCAGGAGTCGGCACCCAGGTCGAGGAGGGCGGGCTGCCCTGGCGATACGCGGCGGACGGCTCGGTGGCGCTGGCCTCACCGCCCAAGGAGGTGAGGGAATTCGGCGGCCGCCGGTACCTGCTGGAGGAGGCGATCACGGCTGACTTCGCACTGGTCAGGGCGGAGCTGGCGGACCGGCACGGCAACTGCGTGTTCCACGCGGCCGCCCGGAACTTCAACCCGCTCTGCGCCGCGGCGGGCCGGATCACCCTGGTCGAGGCGGACCGGATCGTCGAACCGGGTGAGCTTGCCCCGGACGCGGTGCACCTGCCCGGGGTGTACGTCGACCGGGTCGTGGCCGCCGACCCCGAGGACCGCCGCATCGAGCGCCGGACCGTCCGCCCCGCCCTCCAGGAGGTCTGAACCGATGCCCGTCCCCAGCGACACCACCCTCGCGAGCACCCCCACCCATACCCGTACACCCGCTCCCGCCCGCACGAGCACCTCCAGCCACCCGAGCACCCTCACCCCGCTCGACCCCCGCAACGCTCTGGCCGCCCGCGCCGCCCGGGAGTTGCACGACGGGCAGTATGTGAACCTGGGAATCGGCCTGCCCACCATGATCCCCAACCACCTCCCGCCGGGCGTCCAGGTGGTGCTGCACTCGGAGAACGGCATCCTCGGCGTGGGCCCGTACCCGGTGGAGGGCACCGAGCACCCCGACCTGATCAATGCGGGCAAGGAAACGGTGACGGTCGCGCCCGGGGCGTCCTACTTCGACTCCGCCTTCTCCTTCGGCATGGTCCGGTCCGGGCGGATCGACGTCTCGGTGCTCGGTGCGATGCAGGTGTCCGCCAGCGGGGACCTCGCGAACTGGATGATCCCCGGCCGGATGGTCAAGGGCATGGGCGGCGCGATGGACCTGGTGCATGGCGCCCGGCGGCTGATCGTGGTCATGGAGCACACCGCCCGGGACGGCTCGCCGAAGATCGTCCGGGAGCTCTCGCTCCCCGCCACCGGCAGGCGGGTCGTGGACCGGATCGTCACCGACCTGGCCGTCGTCGACGTGACCCCGGAGGGGCTGCGCCTCGTTGAGACGGCCCCGGGCGTCAGCCCCGCCGCGGTGCGGGCGGCCACGGAAGCCCCCCTCCTGCCGCCGCTCTGACCGTGCGCCACCCGGTTTCCGGAATTCCGCCGCATTAGCACCATCACGAGCCAGAGTGGCCGGGAACCGAGCCATCTTCACGCTTGGGCGGCGATCGTTGCGCCGATCTGTTGCCATCGGGGTTAGGCTCCAGGAGAGTTGAGCAAGCCAAGGGTCCCACCGCGTCCGGAGGGGAAGCTGGACAGCGCACCGGGATCCCGCATTCGAAGCCGCCGCGCAGGCCCACAACTGAACCGGTCGCACACACTCCACGTGCCGGGCTCCGCTCATTGGAATCCGCGCACCGGAGTGCGTGTCGGACAGCCCGGAAACTGTGGGACGGTCCGCAGTTCACCGGGCCGCGTTCTGTCCGGACCGCGCTCTGTCCGGCCGGTTGTGCTGGGGTCGCGTCGTGTCCGGGTGGGGTTCGCGGCCGCCCGGTGCGGCTCCGGGGCGAGGCGGTCAACGCCGAGCACAGCACCTCGCAATACTCCGGGGGGAGCACGTCATGACCAAGCCGTCCTCGCGCCGTAGGGACGCCGCACCGGCCCACCAGGGTCAGGGCCACGAGGCCGTGCTGCGCGACGAGCCGGTGCCCGAAGCCCCTTACGACTACGGCCACTTCAGCCGCCTGGCCGGTCCGGCGGTCGATCCGGACGAGGACCGGGACCTCGGCGGCGGTGTCTACGTCGATCGGCCGGGGCCGGGCAGCGTCCGGAAGTCCGCAGGAACGGGCACGGGCACGGGCGCAGGAACGGGCACGGGAACCGGAACGGGCACGGCCACAGGCGCGGAACCGGCCACGCCGTACCGCGTCCAGTACCGCAGCCTGCTGCGCCACGAACCGCACCGGATCCGGGCCGCCCTTCTGCTGGTGGCCGCCCCGCTGGTGGAGGTGGTCCTGCTGGTCTGGCTGCTCCTGCCGGAGCACTGGCCGGAGCGCCCCGACGAGACGAACGTCCTGGTGCTGCTCGGCGACAAGGTGATGATCGGGATCATCGCGGTGGTCGAGGTGTTCCGGCTGGTCAACGTCGTCTCCAACACCCACGCCACCCTGGTGGCCCGCGACCCCATACCGGTGACGCCGGAGCCCGGCACCCGGGTCGCGTTCCTCACCACCTGCGTGCCGGGCAAGGAGCCACCGGAGATGGTCCGGGCCACGCTGGTGGCGGCCCGTGCGGTCCGGCACGAAGGACCGTACGACGTTTGGCTGTTGGACGAGGGAAACGATCCTGCAATGCGGGCCCTGTGCACCGAGCTGGGAGCCCGCCACTTCAGCCGCTCCGGCCGCCCGCACTGGAACCAGCCGAAGGGGCGGTTCCGCGCCGGGACCAAGCACGGCAACTACAACGCCTGGCTCCAGGCCCACGGCGACGACTACGACTTCTGGGTGTCCGTCGACACCGACCACGCCCCGCTGCCCGACTTCTGCGAGCGCATGCTCGGCTACTTCCGCGATCCGGACGTGGCATTCGTGGTCGGCCCCCAGGTGTACGGGAACTACCGCAGCTCCGGTTCGGCCGTCACCAAATTCTCCGAGAGCCAGCAGTACCTCTTCCACGCCCTCATCCAACGCGCCGGAAACCGTTACGGCGCACCGATGTTCGTCGGGACCAACAACGCCGTCAGAATCCGCGCGCTCCAGTCGATCGGCGGGTTGTACGACTCCATCACCGAGGACATGGCCACCGGTCTGGAGTTCCACCGGAGCCGGAACCCGGAGACCGGAGAGCGCTGGAAGTCCGTGTACACCCCGGACGTGCTCGCGGTGGGCGAGGGCCCGTCCTCCTGGACCGACTTCTTCTCCCAGCAACTGCGCTGGAGCCGCGGCACCTACGAGACCCTGTTCACCCAGTACTGGCGGGTGCTCCGACGGCTGTCGCCCGGCCGGATGCTCAACTACTCGCTGATGGTGGGCTTCTACCCGATGGCGGCGCTCACCTGGCTGCTCGGCGGCCTGTCCAGCGTGCTCTACCTGGGCTTCGGCGCCTCCGGCGTCCACGTCTCCTCGGAGATCTGGATGATGCTCTACAGCGACGCCGCCGCGCTCCAACTCCTGCTCTACACCTGGAACCGCAAGCACAACGTGAGCCCGCACGAGCCGGCCGGCTCCTCCGGGATCGCGGGCATGGTGATGTCGGCGGTCTGCGGCCCGGTCTACGCGGCCTCGCTGCTGCAGGCGCTGGTCCGCCGCCGCAACCGCTTCGTGGTGACACCCAAGGGCCGCTCCGCCAGCACCGACCGGATCGGCACCTTCCGCTACCACCTGTTCTGGGCGCTGGTGTTCGGCGGCGCCGTCGCCGCGTCCTTCCACACCGGCTACGACCACGTCGCGATGCGCGCCTGGGCCTGCATCGCCCTGGCCCTGACCGTGCTGCCACTGCTGATCTCGGCCGGCGACGCCGTCCGCCGCCTCCGCACCCGGCCCACCGCCACCCTCACCGTGACCGGCGGCCCGTCGGCCACCCCGAGCGTCGTGCTGGAGAAGCGCCGCCCGCGCCATGCCCGCCCCGCACCGACCACCATCAGCGGCTCCACGACGCACAGCGGCACCCCGGTGCCCGACAGAGCAGCGCCCGGCAGAACAGCGCCCGACTGCGCAGCGCCCGATGCCCCAGCGTCCGGCACCCCCGCACTCGACAGCCGCACCCTCGACAGCCGCACCCTCAACAACCGCACGCTCGACGGCCCCACACTCGACAGCCGCACCCTCGACAGCCCCACCCTCCAGCTCCGCCTGACGCCCGCCCCGCCCGACCACGCCGGGAGCGGCACGCCCACCCACTGAGCCACTCCCGCCCGTCTCCCGAGGGGAGCACCACCGTGAAGATCCACAAAGTCGGCCGCGCCAAGCGCCTCGCCCTCGGCAGCACCGTCGCGCTGACCGTCGCCGGGATGAACGCCCCGGCCGTGCTCGGCTTCGCCAGCTCCCAGTACCACCGGTACGTGATCAACCGCCCCGAGTACAAGGCGCGGTACGGCCACTGGCAGACCCTGGCGCTGCCCGCCGAGTTCCGGGTCAACGCCGTCCACGCGACCCTGCTGCGCACCGGCAAGGTGCTGATCGTCGCCGGTTCCGGCAACGACGAGAAGCAGTTCGGCGCGGGCACCTTCAAGAGCCTGCTCTGGGACCCTGCGAAGAACACCTACAAGCTGATACCCACCCCCGCCGACATGTTCTGCGGCGGCCACACCTCCCTCCCGGACGGCCGGGTACTGGTGGCCGGCGGCACCCAGCGCTACGAGAAGCTGGACGGCGCGGTGAAGAAGGCGGCCGGAGTGATGCGGGTGCGCAACGAGAGCCCGGATCGCGCCCGCACCTTCCCCAAGGGCACCGTCTTCGTCGCCCCCAACGGCCGCGAATACGCCAGCACCGTCGAGGTGACCGTGCCCGCCGCGACCAAGACCGGCTCCGGGAAGCAGACCGTGGTCACCGCCGGTGAGCAGCACGTGTTCGTCGAGGCGCTCGGCGAGGGCCCGGAATACGTGACCAACTCACCTGCGCAGTACCGGATCAAGGGCCTGACCGGCGCCGACGCCCACAACCTGTACGGGCAGAGCGCGAAGCTGACTCTGGACAAGCAGGACTATCAGGGCATCCGCGCCGCCTTCGAGTTCAACCCGGACACCGAGCTCTACGAGCAGGTCACCGACATGGCGCACGCCCGCTGGTACCCGACCCTGACCGGGCTGGGCGACGGCCGGGTGGTCACCGTCTCCGGGCTGGACGACACCGGTCAGATCCTCGACGGCAACGAGAACGAGGTCTACGACCCGAAGACGAAGACCTGGGCCAAGGCCCCCGACCGCTACTTCCCGACCTACCCGTCGATCTTCCTGACAGCCGCCGGCAAGCTCTTCTACTCCGGTTCCAACGCGGGCTACGGCCCCGCCGACAAGGGGCGCGAGCCCGGCGTCTGGGACCTGTCGAACAACTCCTTCCAACCCGTCCCCGGTCTACGCGACCCGGGCCTGACCGAGACCTCCTCCTCGGTGCTGCTGCCGCCCGCGCAGGCGCAGAAGGTCATGGTGCTCGGCGGCGGCGGGGTGGGCGAGTCCCCGCTCTCCACGGCCCGCACCGACATCGTCGACCTGTCCGCCCCCCAACCCGCCTTCACCCCTGGCCCGGACCTGCCGGCCGGCGGCACCCGCTACCTCAACAGCGTGATCCTGCCGGACGACACCGTGTTCACCACCGGCGGCTCCAGCGGCTACCGCGGCCGGGGCGCGAGCGACCTGCTCAAGGCGCAGGTGTACCACCCTGATTCCAACACCTTCACCACCGCCGCCGAGCCCACCGTCGGCCGCGACTACCACTCCGAGGCACTGCTGCTGCCGGACGGCCGGGTCGCCGTGCTCGGCTCCAACCCGCTGTTCGCCGACAGGGCCGAGACCCAGCCCGGCGGATTCGAGCAGCGCATCGAGATCTACACCCCGCCGTACCTGTACCACGGCGACCGCCCGGAGGTGACCGCCGCGCCGCAGTCGGCGAAGCCGGGCACCACCCTGCGGATCGGCACCGCCCGGCCGGACACGGTGACCACCGCCAAGCTGATCCGGCCGAGTTCGGTGACCCATGTGACCGACGTCGAGCAGCGCTCGGTCGCCCTGGACCTCACCGGGCGCACCGCCGACGGAGTCTCGCTCACCCTCCCGGCCAACCCGAACCTGCTGCCGCCCGGCTGGTACATGCTGTTCCTGACGGACGCCGCCGGCACCCCGTCGGTCGCCCGCTGGGTCCAGGTCACCCGGTGAGCACGCGACCGCTCGGCGCACCTCCGCTGAGCACACGACCGCTCAGTGCGCCGCCGCCTGCACCAGCCCGAGCGCGTACGGCAGCCAGAACTGGCCCGCGGGGGGCTCGCCGCGGCCGCACTGGCCGTCCGACTCCCCGGGGTTCTTGATCCACAGGTAGGCGTCGACCCCGGGCCGCCCGGTCTCGGTGGTCGGCGCCTCACCGAGCGCCCGGCCCGGCGGGTTGCACCAGGAGTCGGCGCCCGCCGAGCCGTTGCCGCTGCGGCTGGTGTCGATGACGAAGTGCTTCTCGCCCAGGGCGGCCGAGAGCCGGTTGCCGTACTCGACGTTCCGGTCGGTCGGGTAGAAGTTGGCGACGTTCACCGCGAAGCCGTCGGCCGCGGCGATGCCCGCCTTGCGCAGCGCGGCGGCCAGGTCGTCCGGGTCCTGTGCCCAGCCGGGGTTGCCCGCGTCCAGGTAGACCCGGACGTTCGGGCGCCTCTTCAACTCCTGGACGGCGAAGGCCAGCAGGCCGTACCGCTCGGCGGCCAGGTCGCCCTTGACCCCGCAGCTGTCCAGGGTGTGGGCGACGGCGTCCGGCTCCAACACCACCCAGGCCTTGCGGTCGCCGAGCGACTGGGCGACGCCGCTGATCCAGGAACGGTAGGAGGCGGCGTCCGGGGCGCCGCCTGCCGAGTACTGGCCGCAGTCCCGGTGCGGGATGTCGTACGCGACGAAGACGGCCGTCCGGCCCGCCTCGGTGGCCCGTCGGCTCACCTGGTCGGCGATCTCCCGGGCGCCCTGCTCGCCGAGCCACTGGGAGGACGGCTGGGCGGCGATCCGCAACAGGGTGTCCGCCTCGGCCGACCGGCCCTGGCTGCGCAGCACGCCGACCTGTTGGGCGGCATTGGTCCGGTCGGAGACGTAGAAGGCCTGTCCGGGCAGCTGGTCGAGGACCACCGGCCCGACCGGCGGGCTACCCGCGGGGCTGCCGGCACTCGTCCCGTCACCGCTCGAACCGGAACCGCTCGTCCCGCCGGCGCCACTCGAACCGGCACCGTGCGAACCGTCCGAGTCGCTGCAGCCGGACACCAGCAGCACCACCGCCGCAGCGATCAGCGCGGCCCCTCGGAAAGCCCTGGCGCTCCGAAACGTCCCTGCCCGCCCCACCCCGCGCACGTACCGCCCCTCCGAAGCCCGAAGCCGGCCCCCGCCCCAGGACCGGTCCGGCGACCGGTCCGCACCAGCTAAGCACACCCGCCCCCGCCCGGCGGCAGCCATCGGTGAACGACAAGTGGCCGTGGGTGAACGGGAATCCGACCCCGCTCAGCCACGGCCACCCGAGACCGAACCCGGCCCGGCTCACCCACGGACCGGCACCCCGCGGTCCGGCACCCCAGGCCCGGCACCGGCCCGGCACCGGCCCGGCGTCAGCCCTGCTTCAGGTCCGGCACCCGCCAGTCGATCGGCTCGCCGCCGAAGTCGTCCAGCGCCGTGTTGATCCGCGAGAACGGACGGCTGCCGAAGAACAGCTTGGCGGACAGCGGCGACGGGTGCGCGCCCTGCACGACCACGTGCTTCTCGGTGTCGATCAGCGGCAGCTTCTTCTTGGCGTAGTTGCCCCACAGCACGAAGACCACCGGCTCCTCGCGCGCGCTCACCGCCTTGATCACCGCGTCGGTGAACTTCTCCCAGCCCTTCGCCTTGTGCGAGTTGGCCTCGTGGGCGCGGACCGTGAGCACCGCGTTGAGCAGCAGCACGCCCTGCTCGGCCCAGTGCATCAGGTAGCCGTTGTCGGGGGCGGGGACGCCCAGGTCGGCGTCCAGCTCCTTGAAGATGTTGCGCAGCGAGGGCGGCGTCTTCGTCCCGGGCAGCACCGAGAAGCTCATGCCGTGGGCCTGGCCGTTGTCGTGGTACGGGTCCTGCCCGAGGACGAGCACCCGGACCTTCTCGTACGGAGTGGCCTCCAGCGCCGCGAACTCCTGACCGCTCGGCGGGAACACCTCGTGCTGCGCGCGCTCGGCCGCCACGAAGGCCGCCAGCTCCGCGAAGTACGGCTTCTCCGTCTCGGCGCCCAGCACCTCGCGCCAGGACTCGGGCAGCTCCAGCCCGCCGCCCGCGCCGGCCTCGACCACGCCCGCCTCGACCGTGTCCGTCACGACATCTACCTCCCACACCGCGGCTGCTGCGCCGCCCGCCCTCTTACACCCCGAACGCTACACAGCCCCACCGACAACTCACTCCACGGGAGCCGACGAGGGATCCGCAGCAGGCCCCGACGGGACCGGACCGGGAACAGGGGAAGACGCAGGGCCGGAAGCAGGCGCAGGGACAGGCGCGGGGGCAGGGGCAGGGGCGCCCGCCGCCCGCGCCACCCGCAGGTACTCCACCCCGTTGAGCACCACCAGCAGCACCGCCAGCACCCCCAGCACCACCAGCGCCGGCAGCCGCACCATCGCGGGCAGCAGCCCCAGCACCACCACCGCCGCGGCGATCCGGGTCGTGGACACCCGCCGGAACATCATCCAGCGGGTGTACCCGAAGGTCAGCAGGTACAGCCCGCACCCGCCGTACAGCAGCGCCACCGATCCGGTGCCGAGCGCCCGCCACGGGTCCGCAACCGTCTCCTCGAAGCCGACCGCCACCCCGATCACCCCGGCGGCGAGCGCCAGGTGCCCGTACTGGAAGATCCGCCGGACCACGTCCCGCCGCGAGTCGGCGACCTCCACGGCGTGCCGCATGGCGTCCGCCGCGAACACGAAGTACTGCCACCACAGGCCGGCCGAGATGGTGAAGGCGGCTGCCACGGCGACCAGTTCGGCCACGTCCAGCCGGGCCGCGGCGGCCGAGCCGCCGATCCCGACGATCGACTCCCCGATCGCCACCAGCAGGAACAGCGCGAACCGCTCGGGCATGTGCGACGGGTGGTAGGCCACGTCCGCTAGCCGCCGCCGGAACACCAACGGCGCGGACAGGTCGCAGAGCGCGGCCAACGCCCACAGCGCCAGCCGCGGGCCGCCCGGCAGCAGCCCGCCGACCAGCAGCAGCGGCCCGCTGACCAGCACCCCGGTCCCGTACGGACCGCGCCAGACGCCCGGGACGCGCACCAGCAGGAGCACCAGCACCACCCGGGCCAGCCAGTACGCGGCGCCGAGCAGCACGCCCCGGCGGCCGTACGCGCCGGGGATCGCGAGCGCCATGAACAGGCCGGTCAGCCCGACCAGCAGGATGCCGAGGCGGTCGCGCAGGTTGTCCACGTCCCGGATGTTGGCCTGCACGGTGGTGCCGACCCAGCACCAGTAGACCGGCACGAAGACCACCAGTGCCCGGGCCAGTCCGGTGAGGTCGTGCTGGTGGTGCAGCAGCCCGGAGACCTGGGTGATCGCGAACACGAAGACCAGGTCGAAGTAGAGCTCCGCCCAGGTGACCCGCTTCTCCCCGGCCCCTGCCGCTTCCCTCGTCGCTTCCCTCGACGCTTCCCTCGACACTTCCCTCGTCGCTTGACCCGCCGTCTCCCCCGCCCCCGTTCCTGCCGTTCCCGCCGCTGCCCCCGTCGCACTCATCCGCGCCCTGCCTCCCCGCCCTGCGGCACATCCACGAGACGAGCCCCGCCCCGGCGCTCGGCCGGGACGGGGCTCACGACTGCACCGCAGAGGCTAGACCAGCTCGACCAGGTCCGCGATCGACTTGACCACCCGGGACGGCCGGTACGGGAAGCGCTCCACGTCCGCGGCGGAGGTCAGCCCGGTGAGCACCAGGACGGTCTCCATGCCGGCCTCCATGCCCGCGACGATGTCGGTGTCCATCCGGTCGCCGATCATCACCGCGGTCTCCGAGTGGGCGCCGGCGGTGTTCAGCGCCTCGCGCATCATCAGCGGGTTGGGCTTGCCGACGAAGTACGGCTCGACGCCGGTGGCCTTGGTGATCAGGGCAGCGACCGAGCCGGTGGCCGGCAGCACGCCCTCGGTGGAGGGGCCGGTCTCGTCCGGGTTGGTGCAGATGAACCGGGCGCCCTGGTTGATCAGGCGGATCGCCTTGGTGAGCGCCTCGAAGGAGTAGGTGCGGGTCTCGCCGAGGACCACGTAGTCCGGGTTGTTGTCGGTCAGGACGTACCCGGCCTGGTACAGCGCGGTGGTGAGGCCGGCCTCGCCGATCACGTACGCGGTGCCGTTCGGCCGCTGGCCCGCCAGGAACTTGGCGGTGGCCAGGGCGGAGGTCCAGATGCACTCCTCGGGCACCTCCAGGCCCATCCCGGCCAGTCGGGCGCTGAGGTCGCGCGGGGTGTAGATGGAGTTGTTGGTGAGGACGAGGAAGGGCTTGCCGGACTCCCGCAGCCTGCGCAGGAACTCCTCCGCGCCGGGGATCGGCGTGCCCTCGTGGATGAGGACACCGTCCATGTCGGTCAGCCAGGACTCGATGGGCTTGCGGTCTGCCACGTGCGTGTCTCCCGAAGTGTTGCAACGTCTTGCGTGGGGCCCTGACCCGGCACAGCCTAATCCGCGCAGGTGACCGGGGACAGAACGTCCCGCTGGGCGGGATGCGGCGACCCGGCGACGCCCCGGCAACGGCCGTGGAGCAACCGTGGAGCGGCCGTCCGACCGGATTCGGGAGCAACCGGGCGCCTCGTGATTGAGTAGGCGCCATGAACCCGCAGACCCCCCGCGCCCCGCACGACCGCCCGCTGCGCGTCGGCCTGATCGGCTACGGCCTGGCCGGCTCCGCCTTCCACGCCCCGCTCATCGCCACCACCCCGGGGCTGCGGCTGGACGCCGTGGTCACCGCCAATCCGGAGCGCCGCGAGCAGCTGCGGCAGGAGCACCCCGGTGCCCGCGCGGTCGACAGCCCCGAGCAGCTGCTCGCCGACCCGGACGCGCTGGACCTGGTCGTCATCGCCTCGCCCAACCGCACCCACGCCCCGCTGGCCCGCGCCGCTCTGCGGGCCGGCCTGGCCACCGTCGTGGACAAGCCGCTGGCCGGCACCGCCGCCGAGGCACTGGAGCTGTGCCGGCTCGCCGAGGAGCGGGGCACCCTGCTCTCGGTGTTCCAGAACCGGCGCTGGGACGGCGACTTCCTCACCGCGAGCCGGCTGGTGCGCGGCGGGGCGCTCGGCCGGGTGCACCGCTTCGAGTCCCGCTTCGAGCGCTTCCGTCCCAAGCCCAAGCCGGGCTGGCGCGAACTGGCCGACCCGGCCGAGGTCGGCGGCACCCTGTACGACCTGGGCAGCCACCTGGTCGACCAGGCGCTCACCCTGTTCGGACCGGTCGAGACGGTGTACGCGGAGATCGACGTGCGCCGCGACGGCGCGGTGGTGGACGACGACGCCTTCCTCGCCCTGACCCACGCCTCCGGCACCCGCTCGCACCTGTGGACCAGCGCCATCACCCCGCTGACCGGCCCCCGGCTGCGGGTACTCGGCGACACCGCCGGGTACGTCAAGCACGGCATGGACCCGCAGGAGGACGAGCTGCGGTCCGGCCACCGCCCGAACGACAGCCACCCGTGGGGCGCCGACCTGCCCGAGCACTACGGCACCCTGGGCACCGACGAGTCCGCGATCTCCCTGCCCACCGACCCGGGCGACTACCCCGCCTACTACGCCGGCATCGCCGCCGCCCTGGCCGTTCCCGGCACCCCGCCCCCGGTCGACCCGCGCGACGCGGTGGCCACCCTCACCGTCCTGGAGGCGGCCCGCACCTCGGCGGCCACCGGGACGGCGGTCCGGCTGGACTGACGGCCGGCCGTCACGGGGGCTCACAATCCGATGACCTCCACCGCCGAGCCGAGGCCCCGGAAGTCCGCCACGTTGCGGGTGTACAGCGGCAGCCCGTGGGCGGAGGCGACGGCGGCGATCATCAGGTCGATCCGGCGGGGGCGCGGCTGGCGTCCGGCGGCGATCGTCAGGGTGACGAGGGTCCCGTAACGGGCGGCGGCGGCCGCGTCGAAGGGCAGCGGGTCGAAGTCGGCCATCGCCGCGCCCAGCACCTCCAGCCGGGCCGCCCGGCTGACCGGGTCGCGGGCCATCGAGACGCCCTGTTGGAGCTCCGCGAAGGTGATCGCGGTCAGTTCCGGCACGGCGGGCAGGTCGGCGGGGTTCAGCAGTGCCAGGTCGATGTAGACGCAGGTGTCCAGCACCCCGGCGGGCCGCCGGCGGGGGGCTCTCCGGCGCTCAGCCACGCCGCCGCTCGAACGGGTCGTCGCCCTCGTCCCCCACCAGTTCCTCGGGCCCGAAGTACTCCTCGGCCTCCTTGCGCATCTCCTGGTAGTCCACCCGCGGCAGCTTCACGTGCCGCGCCACCAGTTCCTCCGCCGTGAGCCGTCGGCGTCCGGACACCGGCCGCAGCTCAGCGACCTCGACCCCGTTCCTGGTGATGTGGAAGGTCTCCCCGGCCTCCACCGCGTCCATCACCGCGGCGGAGTTGTTCCGGAACTCCCGCTGGGTAATCGTCTTCATGGATCCACGGTAGCCCCGCGTAGCACCGGTGGCTACGCTTCGCGCGAGCATCCGCCGCTCCGCCGAGGGAACCCGGCGCACCGTACGATCGTCCTGCTGTACGACCGGGAGCCTGGAGACATCGAGAGGGGCGTGTGCCGTGGGCGTCGTGGCGTTCCTGCTCGGCCTGCTCCGGATGGTGACCGGACAGCTGGTGACCGACGGCGGCGCGCTCACGTCCGTGGCCGCCGTGGCGGCCGTGGCCCTGGTGGCCGGTGCGGTCGCGGGCGCCCTGGCCGGGGCGCGGCTGTTGGGGGCACGGGCCCCCGCGGCGGTGCGCAGCGGAGTACTGCGGCGCCGGGCCTTCCGCACGGCGTTCCTCCCGCAGCGTGATCCGGACGCCCGGGGCAGGCGACGCCCCAGGGCGCCGGGAGCGGCCCCGGCGGCCGCGTAACCCCTCATCGCCCCCATCGCCTCATCAGCCCCGTCGCCGTGGGGTCCTTCGCGGCCGTCCTCCGCCGATCACTCATGTCCCGAGACCCCGGAGGGCTCGCTCCACCATGTCCGTTCTGTCTGTTCTCGACCCGGCCGTCACCGTCGCCCACGCCGTGGTCTCCGCGATCGCCCACGTGCTGCCGACCGCGCTGGCGATCGTCCTGTTCGTCCTCGCCGTACGCCTGTGCCTGCACCCGCTGGCGCGGGCGGCGGCGCGCGGGGAGAAGGCCCGTTCGAAGCTGGCGCCGAAGGTCGCCGAACTGAACGAGAAGCACCGGAACAATCCGGAGAAGGCGCGCGAGGCGCTGGCGGAGCTGTACCGGAAGGAGCAGGTCTCGCCGTTCGCGGGCTGCCTGCCGATGCTGGTCCAGATCCCGTTCTTCTCGGTGATGTACCGGTTGTTCACCACCCCGAACGACCTGCTGGACCACACCCTGTTCGGGGTTCCGCTGGGCCTGCGCGTCGGGGACGCGCACGGCGCCGGGCAGTTCGCGGTGTTCGGCCTGCTGTACGCCGGGCTGGCGGCGGTCGGGTACGTCAACTACCGCCGGGCCCGGCGTGCGGCGGCGGCGCAGACCACTCCGCAGCCCGGGGCGGCGCTGCTGCCGTACCTGTCCTTCGTCTCGGTGCTGTTCGCGATGCTGGTGCCGGTGGCCGCCGGGCTCTACCTGCTGACCACGAGCGTGTGGTCGGCCTCGGAGCGGGCCTGGCTGTACCGGGGTGCGAACCAGGCCCCGACGGCGGCGCTGGCGCTGTGAGGCCGGGGGCGTGTCCGGCGGTTCCCGCCGGGCGCGGACCGTCGGACACGCCCTGCCTCAGAAGTGGCGCAGCAGCTCCGGGAAGGCCGCGAGCTGCAGCGTCGCCTCGTCCGGGCCCAGGTCCGCGTGCTCCAGCACCCAGGTGTGCTCGTGCGGGATGAACACGGTGCGCAGGCCGGCCCGGCGGGCCGGGGCGATGTCCGACTTGGGCGAGTTGCCGATCATCCAGGTCCGGTCAGGGTCCAGGCCGAGTTCGGCGGTCAGCTCCCGGTAGGTGTCCACGGACTTCTCGGCCACGATGTGGATGCCGCGGAAGTGGTGGTCGATGGTGGAGGCCGTCACCTTGGCCTGCTGCTCCTCCTGGTCGCCCTTGGTGAGCAGGAGGAGGTGGTGGCGGTCGGCGAGGGCGGTGATGGTGTCGGCGACGCCCGCGATCAGCTCGACCTCGCCGCGCCGGGTGAGCGGGGCGAGCAGCTCGTCGATCCGGGCCAGCTCGGCCGGGGTGGGGGTGCGGTCGTCGTTCAGCTGCCGCAGGCAGTCCGCGAGGCTCTGCCGGAAGACGGTGGCGCCGTAGCCGAGGGCGGCGGCGTTGGCCGCCTCGATCCGGTCGAGCAGGGTGCGGGCGGCCTCCCGCTCGGCCGGGGCCGCGACCCAGTCCAGGAAGCCGTCGATGACCCGCTCGAAGAGGACGTTGTTCTCCCAGAGGGTGTCGTCGGCGTCGAAGATCAGGATCTGGTCGGTGTGCATCAGGGTCCTCGGGGTCCTTGGGGGGAGGGGTGGTCAGCCGAGCAGGCGGGCGGCGCGGTCGAGGGTCTCGCGGAAGTTCTCCTCGGTGGTCCGCTGCCTGGCCTCCTCGACGGTGAGCCACTCCAGCGGGGAGGCCGGGCTCTCCGGCCGGGCGTCGTCCGGCGTGCCGGTGGCCAGCAGGAAGCGCAGGTCGGCGTGCTCGTGGGCGGGCTCGACGGGTGAGGCCGGGACGGGCACCACGGCGAGGTGGACGAGGGCGGCGTCGGGCCAGGGGGTGAGATCGGTCAGGCCGGTCTCCTCCAGTCCCTCGCGCAGGGCGGTGTCCAGCGGCAGGGCCTCCCCCGGGTCGCCGTGGCCGCCGACCTGCAGCCAGGCCTGCTGGCGGACGTGCCAGCGCAGCAGCACCCGGCGGGTCGGCGGGTGGACGATCAGCGCGGAGGCGGTGAAGTGCAGCGGGGTGCCGCGGTCCCAGGCGTCGGGGGCGTCGACCAGGGCGCGGGCCCGGGCGTGGTCGGCGGTCTCGATCGGGCCCTGCGGCCGGTGGTCGGCCAGGAGCCGGGCCAGGTCGGGGCTCTGCGGGGCGGTACCCGTGGTCACCATGATGCTGGACTCTCCTCGTTCGGCCCCGGGCCGGGACGCACCGCCTCCGTCCGGCCGCGTCACGTCGAGGAACGCCAACGGGCTTGCGGGAAGGGGCGATCGGGGCCGGGTGCTCCGGTTCCGGTGAACCCGCGAAGCCTAGCCCGGGAGCGGTCGGGCGGCCCACCGGTTTTCCCCGCCACCGGGCCGTACCTGCTGGTCAGGGCGCCCACCGGAGGCCGTAGCCTGTGGTGATCGTTTCGGGACAGGTGGAGGGATGTCGTCATGGTGGCTGCTCCGGCGCTCGCCGAGCTGCGCGAGGTGTGCCAGCCTCAGGCCAAGTTGCAGAGCCGCAACGGTGAGCACTGGGCGGGTCGGATGTACATGCGGGCGATCTCGCTGCGGACCACCCGGCAGCTGGTGCGCACCTCGGTCTCGCCGAACACCCTGACCTGGGTGATGGTGGTGTGCGGGGTCGGCGGCGGCGCGGCCCTGCTGATCCCCGGCCCCACCGGCGCGGTGCTCGCGGCAGTGCTGTTCCAGCTGTTCCTGTTGTTCGACTGCGTGGACGGGGAAGTGGCCCGCTGGAAGCGCCAGTTCAGCATGGCCGGGGTGTACGTGGACCGGCTCGGTGCCTACCTGGCGGACGCCGCGCTGATGATCGGCGCGGGCGTACGGGCGGCGCGCGGCGGCTCGGAGCTGTGGGTGTCGGCGGGCCTGGCGGCCGCGCTGGGTGTGGTGCTGCTCAAGGCCTCGACGGACCTGGTGGACGTGGCCCGGGCACGCAGCGGGCAGCCGCCGGCGGACGAGGAGTCGACCCAGCCGCGCTCCCAGGGCATCGCGACGGCCCGCCGGTTCGCCTCGATCTTCAAGATCCACCGGGTGACGAACGGCATCGAGGCCTCGCTGGTGCTGGTCGCGGCGGCCGCCGTGGACGCCGGGCTGCACGACCTGGCCGCGACCCGGTGGACGCTCGCCGGCATCACGGTGATCACCTGGGGGATGGTGGTGGCGCACCTGGCGTCGATCCTGTCCTCCTCGCGGCTGCGGTGACGTCCGGCCACCGCGACCGGTCCGCGACGCGGGGCTGAGACGCCCCTCCCCCGCCGGGGGGAGGGGTCCGGCAGGAACCCGTCGCCGGGCGGACGCCGGGGCGGCGGCCCGGACGGGAGCGTGGGCGCATGACGACGCACCGGCCCGCCACCGCCACCGCCATCGCCGCAACCGCAACCACCTCGGCCGTTCCCGCCGCCGCCGTGCCCGCCCCGCCGCGCTGGGCGGTCCGCGCCGCCCACGCGGCCGCGCTCACCGCGCTGCCGGCCGGGCTGTGGCGGCTCGGGCTGGTCCTGGGCCGGCACGGCGGGTACACCGACGCGGGCTACCACGCGGTGGGCTTCACCGGCTGGGGCGCCGTCTGGCCGCTCACCCTGAGCGTGCTCACCGAGGCGCTGGCCCTGCACCCTCGGCCTGGTCCGGCCGTGGGGCACGGTGCCGCCACGCTGGATCCCGCTCCTCGGCGGGCGCCCGGTCGACCCGCGACGCGTCGTCCTGGCCGCCTCGCTGGGCGCCGCCGGGCTGACGGTGCTCTGGACACCCTTCCTGGCCTGGTGGGCGCTGCCGCACCCGAACATGACCCCGCTCGGGCACCTGTTGGTCGGCTTCCTCTACCTGCCCGCGGTCGCCTGGGGCCCGCTGCTGGCGGCGGTCACCGTCTCGTACCACCGGCGGCACCGCGCGACCGGCGCCTGACTCCGGCGGCACCGCGCGACCGGGCGCCCGGCTCCGGCCGCCGCCACCCGTACCAGGCCGTTGCGGAGCCGGGCCCGTCGTGGGGTCACTCGCTCTCCGGCTCGCCGCCCGGCTCGTTGCGGGCGAGCGCGGCCAGCACGGTGTCGAGCAGCCCGGGGAAGCGCCGTTCCAGGTCCACCGTCCGCAGGGCGGAGAACCGGCGGTTGGCCTCCTCGCGCTGGGTGATCACGCCGGACTCGCGCAGCACCTTGAAGTGGTGGCTCAGGGTGGAGGGCGCGACGTCCACCGGGAAGGTGCCGCAGGCCCGTTCGGGCTCGGCCCGCAGAACGCGCACGATGGTCATCCGGGTGGGGTCGGAGAGCGCGTGCAGGACGTCGTACAGGTCGATCTCCTCGGCCGCCGGGTGTGCGGGCGCCGGGCGGCGGCGGGTGTTGCGGGGCACGCTCGAACCTCCTCCGATCTGCGATGTTCGACAAACGACGAAGCTGGCTGGTACCACTGTGCCACAGCAGTTTCGCCTTTCGTCGAACATCGTAGTCGAGGGGGCCCGACATGCGCGCACTGGTGATGACCGCACCCGGTGGAGCCGAGAACTCCGAGATCCGGCAGAGCGGGGCACCGCGCCCCGGCCCGGGCCAGGTGGCGATCGACGTCGCCTGGGCCGGACTGAACTTCGTGGACGTGATGGCCCGTCGGGGCGACGCCGGCTACACCGCCGAGTGGCCGTACCTGCCCGGCAAGGAGGTGTCCGGTACGGTCCGGGAGCTCGGCGAGGGCGTCACCGGGCTGGCGGTGGGCGACCGGGTGGTCGCCGCGCCGGTGGGCGGCGGACTGGCCGAGGTCGTGGTCGCCGACGCCGTACTGACCCTGCCCGTCCCGGACGGGCTGGAGCTCGGCGTCGCCGCGGCCGCTCCACTCGGCCTCGCCACCGCCGTCCTGCTGCTCACCGACGCGGGCCGGCTGACCGCCGGGGACAACGTCCTGGTCCACTCGGCCGGCGGCGGCATCGGCAGCGCGGTCGCCCAGCTCGTCCCGCTGCTCGGTGGCGGGGGCACGCTGATCGGCACGGTCGGCCGCCCGGAGAAGTCCGCGGCCGCCGTCGACCTCGGCTACCACCACGCCTTCGCCCGCGACAAGAAGCTCGCCGACGCCGTCCGCACCGTCACCGACGGCCGGGGCATCGACCTGGTGCTCGACCCGCTGGGCACCGCCGCGCTGGAGCTCGACCTGGCGGTCGCCGCGCCCGGCGCCCGGATCGTCCTGTTCGGCAACGCGGGCGGGGGCGAGGTCGACACCCTGCCGCCGCTCGGCCGCCTGATGGGCGGCAACCTCTCCGTCACCGGCTTCAGCCACCGCGCCTTCGCCGCCACCGCCCCCGAGCGCCTCGCCCGCGCCATCCGCACCACCCTCGACCTGCTGGCCGACGGCGGCCTCGGCATCCCGCTCACCGAACTGCCGGGTCTGGAGGCCGTACCGGCGGCGCACGACGGGATGCAGGCGGGGCGGGCGACCGGCAAGTACGTGGTGCGGGTGGGCGGCTGAGCCGCCGAAGCGCCCCGGCCGGTCCGACGTCGTGGGCAACGGGCCGGCCGAGGGGGCTGGTAACGGGCATACGCCGGGCCGGGGCGGCGTTGGGTCGGCATGACCAAGATTCTGGTGATCGGCGCGAACGGCAGTGTGGGCAGGCACGTGGTGGCCTCGTTGGCCGAAGGGGGCCACGAGGTACGGGCGTTGGTGCGGAACGCCGCCAGGGCCGCGCTGCCCGTGGGGGCGGAGGCCGTCGAGGGCGATCTGGCGGCGCCCGAGAGCCTGGCGGCCGGCCTGAGCGGCGGAGTGGAGGCCGTCTACCTGATGTGGCCCGGGATCCCGGTGCGGCCGCGCGTGGTGGAGCTGATCGCCGAGCACGCCGAGCGGGTCGTCTACCTCTCGACCGACGTGCCGGACCTCGCCGACGACGAACCGCCCGTGATCTTCCACCAGGAGATCGAGCGGCTGATCCGCAGGTCCGGTTCGGCCTGGACCTTCGTCCGGGCGATCGACTTCGCGGGGAACGTGCTCGGCTGGGCCGACCAGGTCCGCGCGGGCGTCGTCCGCTGGCCGTACGGGCAGGCGCGCCGCTCGCTGATCCACGAGCGCGACATCGCGGACGTAGCCGTCCGGGCGCTCACCGAGGACGGGCACGACGGCGCCAAGTACCTGGTCACCGGACCCGAGTCGATCGCCCACGCCGACCTGGCGCGGATCATCGGCGAGGAGCTCGGCACCGAGGTGCGCTGGGAGGAGCTGGCGCCGGAGACGGCCCGCGAACAGCTGACGGCGGCCTGGGGGAACGCGGCGTTCGTCCGGTCCCGGCTGCGCGCCTGGGAGTCGTTCACCCGTGAGCCGGAGCGGGTGACGGACACCGTGGAACAGGTGCTCGGCCGCCCGGCCCGCAGCTTCCGCTCGTGGGTTCGGGAGCACGCGGAGGCCTTCCGGTAGTCCGCCGCCCGCCCGCCCGGCCGGGGCCCGTACTGCACGACGGACCCCGCGCCGGGGGCGGCGGAGCCCAGGCTCAGGTGTCGAAGGTCAGCACCGCCTTGCCGTGGAGCCGCCCGGCACGCAGGGCCTCGACGGCCTGCGCCGCGCCGCCCCAGCTGCCGCGCCAGGTGACGCCCGGGTCCAACTCCCCTGCCGCGACGCGGTGGGCGAGCCAGCCGAGGTCCCGGCCGAGTCCGGTGCAGCCGAGCAGGAAGAAGGTCACCAGGCTGCGGTCGTGCCGCTGCTGGTCGCCGAACAGCGCGCCGAACGGGAACTCCTCCCCCTTGCCCGCGATGTGCCCGGCAGCGACCAGCGTGCCACCCTCCCCCAAGGTGCCGTAGGCCTCCACCAGTTGGGGCCCGCCGACCAGCTCGACCACGCCGTCGACCGGGCGCGAGGCCTGCCCCGGCGCACCGACCACCTCGTGGGCGCCCAGCCGCTCCAGCATCCCGCCGTTCCGCTCCGGAGCGCCGGTGGACGCGATCACGTACGCCCCTGCGGCGCGCGCGAGTTGGACGGCGTACCGGCCGACGCCGCCGGTGGCCGCCGTCACCAGCACGGTGCGGCCGAGCAGCGGACCGACGCGGTGCAGGGCGCGCAGGGCGGTGGCACCGGCGACCGGAACGGTGGCGAGCGCCGCCGGGTCGGCCCCGGCCGGTGCGACGCCGATCAACTCGGTGTCGACGGCAAGCAGTTCGGCCCAGGCGCCGGCGGGCGTCAGGGTGACCACCGGCGTCCCCACCGGGGGGCCGGAGCCGTCGGCGGCGGCACGCTCCACGACGCCGGCGGCGTCCCAGCCGAAGACCGCGCCGTCGGGGGCCGAGTCGAGACCGAAGGCGATCTCGCCGTAGTTGAGCGAGGTCGCGGCGACCCGGACCAGCGCCTGGTTCGGCGCCGGTTCGGGGTCGGGAGCGGTGCCGAGGCACAGGCGGCCGGGGGCCGAGCGGTCGACCAGAAGTGCACGCATGGAGGATCCTCCCGTGAATTCTGCCACTGAGTGGCATAAGCCTACAGATGGCAATCGCTGCCCGGATACACTGCCGCGATGACCCCCGAGAACCCGGTGCTCCCGCTGCGCGAGCGCAAGAAGCTGCGCACCCGTCAGGCGCTGATCGACACCGCGCTGGAACTGTTCGGCGAGCGCGGCTTCGACCGGGTGACGCTGGACCAGTTGTGCGAGGCGGTCGAGGTCTCCAAGCGGACGTTCTTCCGCGCGTTCAGCAGCAAGGAGGACGTCGCGGCCGCCCCCACCCAGGACCTCTGGACGGCGTTCCTGGAGGTGTTGGAGGACCACCCGCCGCAGGGCCGCCCGCTGGTCTCGCTGTACGAGGAGGTGCTGGTCGAGGCGATCGCCCTGATGCCGCGGGAGATATGGGCCCAACGCGTCCTGGCGAGCCGGAGACTGGCCGCCGACACACCGTCGATGGACGCCCACGGGCTGGCCTTCTGCAACCGCGTCAGCGAGGAGGCGGCGGCCGTCACCGCGCGGCGGTTCGCCCTGGACCCCGCCCGGAAGGACGCCGTCGAGAAGGAACCCGTCAAGAGGGGCGCGGCCGGGGAGGGCACGGCCGAGGAGGGTGTCGCCGCCCTGCGCATCCGGCTCGCGCTGGACATGCTGGTCTCCGCATTCCACCAGGCCCTCGCCGCCTGGGTGGCCCAGCCCGCCGGGCACACCCGCGAGGACCTCACCCGCCGCCTCCGAGCGACCTGCGCCGAACTCCCGGGCGCCCTCGCCGTGACGGCGGAACCGCGCGTCGAGGACGCCGCGCGGTAGCGGTCCGCGTCAGTCCCGCTCGACCGCGAGCTCGATCTCCCGGCGCGTCTCGTCGCCCGGCACCGGTACGGACACGCCGGAGTGCTTGAAGCCGGCCCGCACGTACATCGCCTCGGCGCGGGCGTTGTCCTCGTGGACGTACAACCGGACACGCTGGAGCCGGGGCTCGGTGAGCGACCAGGCCCACTCCTGGGCGGCCCTGATCAGGTCGTGCGCGAGGCCGGTGCCGCGCGCCTCGGGGCGGACGTAGACACCGACCACGTGGGCCTGCGGGACGGTGACGACGTCGCCGGCGAGGGCGCCGTCCCCGCCGGGCTGCTCGACCAGCACGGTCGTGGTGCCGAGCCAGCGCCCGTCGGCGGCTTCGGCGACCGCCTGCCACACGGACTCGCCCTCGGCGGCCCCGGCGGTACGCTCCTGCCAGAACTCGTCGGGCCTGGCGGCGGCGTTCTCGTAGGTGTCCAGGAAGGCGAGGTGCGCGATCGGGTCCTGCAGCGCGGCGAGGCGGATCTCCTTGACCTGCTCCCATTCCCCGGTCCGTACCCGTCTGATGATGATGCTCATCGCACGATCATCACGAGCGCCCGGCCGCGCCGGCAACCGCTTTCGAGTGGTCAGCGGCGCGCGAAGGCGTTCACGGCGTCCTCGGGGGTCTCGATCACGATCGAGGCATGCTGTCGATCCGGGAGACGATCGCCTCGCGCGGTCCCCGGCGCCGGACCTCGCTGCCGTCGGGCCGGCCGACTTCCTGCGCACGACCGCGGGTCGGGCGGTCCGTCTCACCGCCTGGTCGCGAGGGTGCGGCCGGGACCAGCCGACTTGCCCGTGTCCGCCGAGTGCACCACGCTGAGCCCCGAGCACGAGGACTACCGGCGACCCCGGATCGCGCACCGATGGGCTTCCCGCACCATGCCGATCTGTACGCCGGACACCCGCGGACGGGAGGCTGGGCCATGCGGAAACTGAGTTACGGCATGAACCTGACCCTGGACGGCTACATCGCCGCGGCCGGCGACGCCATCGACTGGAGCGGGCCGCCGAGCCACGAGCTGTTCCGGTGGTGGCTCGGCCACGAGCAGGCGAGCGGCCTGTCGCTGTACGGACGCAAGCTCTGGGAGACGATGAGCTCCTACTGGCCGTCCGCCGACCAGCACCCCGACGCCACCCCGGCGGAGATCGAGTTCGCGCGGAACTGGCGGGACACGCCGAAGGTGGTGTTCTCCTCGACGATCGACACGGTCGACTGGAACACCCGCCTGGTCACCGGCGACGCGATCGCCGAGATCACCCGGCTCAAGGCCGAGGACGGCGGCCCGATGAACATCGGCGGCGCGACGCTTGCCGGGGCGGCCATGCGCGCCGGGCTGATCGACGAGTACGTGATCGCCACCCATCCGGTTCTGGTGGGCGGGGGCACGCCGTTCTTCACCGCGCTGGACAGCCGGGTGAACCTGAACCTGGTGGAGACGCGGACGTTTCCCGGCGGCGTGGTCCTGACCAGGTACGAGACGAGGCGCTGAGCGGATTCCCGCTGCTCCCTGGCGTCAACGCCCCGGTCGACGTCGCCGTCCCGCCGGCCCTGCTTGATGCGGGCGGCGAACAGCTCGACCGTGCGCTCCTCCATCCGGTGCACCGGACGGGTCGCCTCCCGTCCCGTCCACCCGGAGGAGTGGCAGAGGCCCCTCCCCTTGGCCACCCCGGTCGCCTCGGCGAGGTCGACTCCTCGACCTGCCCAGGACGGAGGTCGCGGCGAGGCCCCGACCGGATGGCGGTCGGGGCCTCGGCGAACAAGGAGCCCGACGGCTCTAGAAGTTCGGCTTGAGGAAGCTGCCGTAGGTGTAGGAGCCCCCAGCGATCCAGCGCGACGTGTGCAGCGTCGCCGGAGCGGAGGAGCTGCCGTTGAGCTGGAGTGACGAGTCCAGGTAGTAGTAGTCCACGCTCTCCGTCAGGCAGTCGGTCCAGGTGTAGTTGCCCGCGGCGAGCTTGACCGTGCTGCTCACGTACGGGGTCGCGCTGTAGAAGCCCCAGCCGTAGGAACCGGCGGCCAGGGCAAGGGTGCGCGACGTGCACTTGTGCGACAGGCCGCCACCAACCGTCGTCGTCGCCGTGTTGTAGAGGGTGGTGGCCGCGGACGCGGACGTAGCGGTGGCGAGGACGCCTGCGGCGGCCACGGCGACCGCTGCGGTGGCGATCTTCTTGGTGAGCATGAGAAACCTACCCCGTTTCGATGGAGAGCTGTGAACTCGGCTTCTTAGAACTGGAGTTCGCGCGATCACCGACTCTTCCAAGCATGGTGATCGAACGTCAAGTCCCTTGTGGAACAGGGGCGGCGTCCCGCCACTTCAACCGTAGGGCGTTTAGGGATCTTGACTTGAGGCGATGGCGAGTAGGCGTGTACGCAGCAGGTCGATCAGCTCGACTTGCTACGTACAGCTGCGAGTTGGTGCTGCGGTCGGCACGTTGGAGTGGAGACTCCCGGAGAGGGGCCGGGGCATCCGGCTTCCGCCAAGGACGGGAGGACCGGGTTTCGCAGGGAACGTCGAAGGCGGCGGCGAGCAGGTCGAGGATCAGAGGCCCGAGCACCGGTGGCCGCCGCCGTCGCGGTTGCGCTTGTACTCGCGGAGGAGCGCGAGGAGGTTGATGAGGGTGCTCGCGGGGATGTTGCCGAGATTGACGAGCCGACGGCCGCTGAGGTTGACCTCGCCGGGATGGGCGGACGGCCAGAGGAGGCCGAACTCCCGGCTCTCGCTTCGGAGTTCGACGATCAGTTCGGTGAGCTGCGGTCCGGTGAGGTGGAGGAGGGCCGGATCGGCGGGGTGGATGGGATGGCGGGCGCTCACGCGACACCGTCCAGCTCGAACCAGACGATCCTGCCGAGCTTCTGGGGGCTGACGCCCCAGCGGTGGGTGAGACCGGCGACGAGATGGAGACCCCGGCCCGACTCGGAGAGGGGGTCGAGCGAGCGGGGTTCAGGGAGGGCGGAGGAGCGGTCGGCGACCCCGACGCGAAGGGTGTTGTCGCGGAAGAGGATGACGACACCCGGGGAGGGGGTGTCGCCGTGTCGCCAGGCGTTGACGATGAGCTCGACCAGGCAGAGCTGGGCGTCGGCGATGCGGGACGGGGGCCAGCTGACAAGGATCAGGGCTTCCTGGAGCGTGTCCCGGGAGGGAGTGAGAGACGGGAAGTTGAGGTTGTGCACAGGGATCTCCCGCAGGAAGAAGGAGTGCTGACGATCCGCTCGGTGACTGACGTGTTACCGACTGTAGGGAATCACTACTCACATGTGCCACCAGATCCGGAAACGTGGTCCACCAATGGTCGCTGGACTGTTGACGGGTCGGCATAGATGCTTGGGCCATGCCACCACGGACCACCCCAACAGCCCGGCAGGAACGGTTGGGCATCGAGCTGCGGAAGATGCGGGACAGCGCCGGCCAGACGACCGCGCAGGCGGCCGCCGTCTTCGGCCTGGATCGCACGAAGATCACTCAGGTTGAGAAGGGCCACTACCCCATCACGGCCGAGCGAGTCCGGACACTCGCCGAATCCTTCGGCGAGACCGATACCGCGTTCATCGAAGCCCTCGCAGACATGGCCGAGGACCGACGCAAGGGCTGGTGGGACGAATACCGGGGCTTCGTACCGCAGGGCTTTCTCGACATCTGCGAATTCGAGCACCACGCGATGGGCATGTACTCCTACCAGATCTGCCATCCGCCCGGCCCCATGCAATCGGAGCGGTACAGCCGAGCAATCTTCCAGGACAATCAAGTCCAGCTGTCTCCGCGTGCAGTAGAAACACGCGTCGAGCAGCGAATGCGGCGCTCCGAGATGCTGATGGCAAAAGGCACACATCCCTACACAGCGCTCGTCCACGAGGCGGCGCTCCGCATGCAGTTCGGCGGCCGTGATGTGGCACGGGAACAGCTGGACTGGATGCTGGAGTTGTCCCAGCTGCCACACGTCACGCTTCGAGTGATCAGCTTTGCGGCGGGAGGCTTCAAGGGACCTGGGCAGGCCATCAACTATGCCAAGGGGCCCGTAGCCCGACTCGACACCGTCAGTTACGACTCCATGGAGGGGCCGATCTTCCTCCACCTGGCTGAGCACTTGGAGGAGTACCGCTCAGTCATTGAGCAGATGACTGAGCGGTCGCTCTCGGTCGAGGACTCCCGCGATCTGATCGCGAAGATCAAGAAGGAGATATAAGCGATGGAGAACCGCTCCTGGATTCGGCCCAATGCATGCTCCAACGCAAGCAACTGCCCCGAAGTAGCCGTCACTTCTGATGCCGTCTATGTGCGCAGCAGCCTGCTGCCCGACGCCGTCGCCCAACTCACCCCCACCGAATGGCGCGACCTCGTCTCCGCCATCCGCAACGGGGAGTTCGACCTCTAACTCCTCTCCCCGCACCGGCCGGCGCTCCGTCGGCCGGTGCTTCAATGCGGCACCCTGCACTTCGCCGACAGCACCGGCCGCCCGCTCCTCCTGCCCCAGCTGCTCTCGATTCGGAGCACGGTCGCTGAGCTGCTAGTCTTCTTCTCGTCGCGAGGGAGATGATCTCTCGTCAGGCGTCAGCGGTGCTACCAGAGCACGTCCTACTTTCAGTAGGAAGAGTCCGTGCAACCCGGGCCTGGCGCTCCACAGTCGGACGGGCCCGGCACCTCCACAGGTGCCGGGCCCGTCCGCATTGCCACCGAACCGCTCAGGACGGCGTGACGTCCCACAGCGGAGCTGCCGTTCGAGACGGCCCCCCAGGCCCACCGGCGCCCTGGAGGCAGCAGCCCGCCCGCGCCTTGCTCCCGATCAGGAACGCCCGGCCGACGGAGCGCAGAACCCGGTCCCGGGAGGCCCGCGCTGTCGGACGCGTAGGTGACGGCGGTGTCGCCCCCGAGGCCGTTGGCTGCCTCCTCGGTTCGAAGCACAGCCGCTGAGCTGCTAGTCTTTTCCTCGTCGCGAGGGAGATGATCTCTCGTCAGGCGTCAGCGGTGCTACCAGAGCACGTCCTACTTTCAGTAGGAAGAGTCCGTGCAACCCGGGCCTGGCGCTCCACAGTCGGACGGGCCCGGCACCTCCACAGGTGCCGGGCCCGTCCGCATTGCCACCGAACCGCTCAGGACGGCGTGACGTCCCACAGCGGAGCTGCCGTTCGAGACGGCCCCCCAGGCCCACCGGCGCCCTGGAGGCAGCAGCCCGCCCGCGCCTTGCTCCCGATCAGAAACGCCCCACCGGCGGGGTACAGGAACCGCCCTGCGGGGCGGTGCCGCTGTCCCCCCGATCCCCTCGACCGCCTCCTCGGTTCGAAGCACAGCCGCTGAGCTGCTAGTCTTCTTCTCGTCGCGAGGGAGATGATCTCTCGTCAGGCGTCAGCGGTGCTACCAGAGCACGTCCTACTTTCAGTAGGAAGAGTCCGTGCAACCCGGGCCTGGCGCTCCACAGTCGGACGGGCCCGGCACCTCCACAGGTGCCGGGCCCGTCCGCATTGCCACCGAACCGCTCAGGACGGCGTGACGTCCCACAGCGGAGCTGCCGTTCGAGACGGCCCCCCCGGCCCACCGGCGCCCTGGAGGCAGCAGCCCGCCCGCGCCTTGCTCCCGATCAG
>NZ_JBHWDU010000037.1:0-71055 GCF_042734825.1 Kitasatospora sp. NPDC059648
CTCCCACCGGACGTCACCCCTGTGGATACGGTCGTACAGGGCATGGAAGCGCCACTCCGGAGACTGCTTGGCCGCAGCCCACAGCGCGCGTTGAACTTTTCGCACCTTCAAGACGGACGCACGTCCGTCCACTACGACGGGACTTCCCCCGCCGGGGTGGTCGACCGGACTCCCTCCGGCCGTGCCCTCGCGCTTACCTCCGCCACGAGCGTGATCAAAGTCGGGGCCCTTCCCTCCCGGCGCGTTGTGTTGCACGCCGATCAGCGGTACTACAACCCCATCGGACCCCCGCTGCCCTCCGGACGACTTCACCATCGGCCTATACGTCCGGTCCCTTGCCCGACGCCAGGCGTGGTCGTGGGCCCCTCCTGCCCGATGGCGGGCAAGGAGGAAGGGTCTCTCCTGTTCCGGCCCGGACTGTGCACACGTGCCGCCCTCCGTACCCCGGGAGAACCCCGAGGGCTGACCCCGGAACAGGGCCCCCAGGACATGGCCTTCGCCCCGACATGACGGGCTCGGCTTCTCCGCTATAGATCTGACGAGGCTGCAAGGTTCGCCTGATGCTACGGCCCGCGTGCTTGCTCCCCCCGAAGAGGCTCTTGACATCCCGCTCAGCCCGCCGCGTCTCCACGACGAACCGGGACCTGCTACCGGGCACTCCGGTGTCTACCCGGACGGGACTCCCACCCGTAAGCCTGGACCAGCTTTCAGGACGCAACATGCCCCCGATCCTACGGAAGGGCTGCACAGATGTCTTGCACGAATGTCTAGGACTTTCGTTTTACACGCATGTACTAGACATGTGTCTGACACACCCGTACCGTCTTCTCCATGACCGCAACCACCGGCCGCGCAGGCCGTCGCGAATGGATCGGCCTGGCCGTCCTCCTGCTCCCGACGCTCGTCCTGTCCATGGACATGGGCGTGCTGTTCTTCGCCGTCCCGTACATCTCCACCGAGCTGGCGCCCAGCGGCACCCAGCAGCTGTGGATCATGGACATGTACTCGTTCCTGCTGGCCGGGCTGCTCATCACGATGGGCGCGCTGGGCGACCGGATCGGCCGCCGCCGGCTGCTGATGATCGGCGCCGCGGGCTTCGCCGCAGCCTCCCTGCTGGCCGCCTGGTCCGGCAGCGCCGAACAGCTGATCGCCGCCCGTGCCCTGCTCGGCGCCGCCGGGGCCACCGTGATGCCCTCGACCCTCGCGCTGATCCGCAACACCTTCCACGACGCCAAGCAGCGGCAGATCGCGCTCGGCGCCTGGGGCGGCGTGCTCACCGCCGGGGCCACCCTCGGCCCGGTCGCCGGCGGACTGCTGCTCGACCACTACTGGTGGGGCTCGGCCTTCCTGGTGGCCGTCCCGGTGATGGTCCTGGTGCTGCTGACCGCACCCGTCCTGCTCCCCGAGTACCGCGCCACCGCCCCCACCGGACGCTTCGACCTGCCCGGCGCCGCGTTGTCGCTCGCAGCGGTCCTGCCGCTGGTCTACGGCGTCAAGACGCTCGCCGTGGACGGCTGGAGCCCGTTGCCCGCCCTCGCCGCCGCGGCCGGACTGCTGCTGGCCGGCGCCTTCGTACGGCGCCAGCGCACCGCGGCGAACCCGCTGATCGACCTGGGCCTGTTCCGGATCCGCACCTTCAGCGGGGCGATCAGCGTCAACACCCTCGCGATGTTCGCGATGATGGGCTTCGCCCTCTTCACCTCCCAGTACCTGCAGCTGGTCAAGGGCATGAGCCCGTTCACCGCCTCGCTCTGGTCGCTGGTGCCGAGCGTCGGCGTCGGCGCCGCGATCGGGATCAGCTCGGCGCTGGCCGGCAAGGTCCGCCCGGCGGCCCTGATGGGCGGCGGCTTCGTGGTCGGCGCGGCCGGCTTCGCGATGATGACCCAGGTCGGCCCCCACTCGCCACTGGCCCTCATCCTCACCGCGGCGGGCGTGCTGGCCGCGGGCACCGTCGGCACCATGACGATGACCGCCGAGATGGTCGTCACCGCCGCTCCGGCCGAGCAGGCCGGCGCCGCCTCCGCCACCTCCGAGACCGCCGTCGAACTCGGCAGCTCCCTCGGCATCGCCCTGCTGGGCGCGGCGGGCGCCGCGGTCTACCGCCACCAGCTGGACGGCGCCCTCCCGGCGGGCGTCGACGGCGCGGCCGCCGGCACCGCCCGGGACACCCTCGGCGGCGCGGTCTCCGTCGCCGCCCACCTGCCCGGACGGCTCGGCCCGGACCTGCTGGAGACCGCCCGCGGCGCCTTCACCGACGGCCTGCACGTCGCCGCCGCGGTGGGCCTGGTCTTCGCGCTCGGTGCTGCCCTGCTGACCCACCGCCTCCTGCGCCACCTCCCCGCCGCCGCCCCGGCCGCGACCCCGGAGCAGGAGCCCGTCGCCGCCTGATCCGCCCCGGCCCGATCCCCGCGAGTCATCGAGAGCCCCCGCCCACCGGGCGGGGGCTCTCCGCTGTCCGCCGCGAGCCCGGACCGGCCTTCGGAAGGGCCCGGCGCGCGGGCGGCGGGGCGTGCCAGGGTGGCGGCATGGTGAACGATCACGGGCGGGTGCGCGCGAGTTACGACACGGTGGCGGAGGAGTACCTGGGGCGAATCGGGGGTGAGCTGGCGCACAAGGTGGTGGACCGGGCGCTGCTGGGGGCCGTCGTGGAGGAGGCGGCCGGCGGGGTGGTGGCGGACCTGGGCTGCGGGCCGGGGCACGTGGCCGGGTGGATGGCCGGACTGGGCGCGCAGGTGGTCGGGATCGACCTCTCGTCACGGATGGTCGAACTGGCCGCCCGCGAGCACCCCGGGGCCGCGTTCCGCACCGGCGACCTGCTGGCGCTGCCCGCGGCCGACGGGGAGTTCGCGGCCGCCGTGGCGCTGTACTCGGTGATCCACCTGGCACCGGACGAGCTGCTGCCCGCGTTCACCGAGATGCGGCGGGTCCTGCGACCCGGCGGGGTGCTGCTGGTCTCCTTCCACCTGGGCGCGGAGGTGCGGCAGCTGGACGAGTGGTGGGGACACCGGGTCGACGTGGACTTCCACTTCCTGGAGACCGGCGCCGTCGCCGCCCGCCTCACCGAGGCCGGATTCGCCGTCGAGGTGCGGCTGGAGCGGGAGGGCCTGCCCGAGGAGGCCGACACCCGGCGCGGCTACCTGCTGGCGCGGCGGCCGTAGGGCGGGTCTGACGCGGCCCGGGCGCCGTCCACCCGGGGGTGGACGGCGGAGCGTCCACCCCCGGGTGCGTGTCGCGGCGGCCCGGGCGCAGGACTGTGGAGGGGCGACCACGACCGTCAGGAGCCAGTCGATGTCCCTGCCGTCCCTCCTCTCCCTGCTCGGGGTCCTCTGCTGGATCGCCTACGAGCTGCTGCTGCGCCGCCGTGAGGACAGCGCGGCCGGCACCTGGCACGCGGACGGCCGCGACCGCGGCTCGACCCGGCTGCTGCTCTCCTGCTACGTCGCGTCCGTGCTGGCCGTGGTGCTGTTCGACCGCGCCTCGATCGGCGAACCACCGGCCTGGGCCCGCTGGTTCGGGGTCGCGATGGTGGTCGCCGGGCTGGCCCTGCGGGCCTGGGGCATGCGGACCCTGGGCCGTTACTACACCCGTACCCTGCGCACCGTGGACACCCAGCAGGTGGTCCGCTCCGGCCCGTACCGGCTGATCCGCCACCCCGGCTACGCCGGCAGCCTGCTGGTCTGGATCGGCTACGCCCTCGGCTCCGGCGGCTGGGCCGCGGCCCTGGCGGTCGCCACGCTGCTGCTCGGCGCCTACGGCTGGCGGATCGCCGCCGAGGAGCGGCTGCTGCTGGCGTCCGTCGGCCCGGCGTACGCGGAGTACCGGAAGGAGTCCGAGCGCCTGGTGCCGTTCGTCTACTGATCGCGTCGGCGCACTGCGGGTGCTCCCGGGCGCCCCGGTGGGGCCGGCTCGCCCACGATCCGCTCGAACGGCACCTGCTTTTCGGCCAGCGTTTCCCGGCCGGTGTATCCGTTCGCCGTCAGGTCCAGGCATACTGGCGAGCATGGGCGCTCGCGCCCACCCGTGACTCTAGACAAGAAGGGACCGGTGGCCAGGGATGCTGCGGAACGGTCTTGAGCCCTGGCACATCTTGGTGGTGCTGGCGGTCGTAGTCCTGCTGTTCGGATCGAAGAAGCTGCCGGAGATGGCCCGCGGTCTGGGCAAGTCGATGCGCATCCTGAAGGCGGAGACCAAGGCGATGCGCGAGGAGGACACCCCGGCGGACGCCGGCACCGCGCAGAGCACGGCCGCCCCCCAGCAGGGCGCCGACCGCCCGGCCGTCACGCCGACCAACGTGACCAAGGCCGCCGAGACCAAGCACACCGAGACGAGCGCCTGAGTCGTCCGGACTCCCGTCGAGCCCCTGGTGGATCCTCCACCAGGGGCTCGACGCCGTTCCGGGGGCCCGGAGACACGGACGGGGGTGGCTCCGAGGGCGGATCGGCCGAACAGCCGATCAGGGCGGGCGGGAGCCGTGCCGGCGGGGAAGGCTGAGCGGATGTCCGAGAATCCTCCTTCCCCGCCCCTCGACTTCCGGTCCGGGGCGTGGCTGCTGAGCGCGTTCACGCTGCTGATGGTCGGGTACTTCACGCTGCCTCTGGAGTGGTTCGGCGACCGTCGGCCGGTGCTGAGCTGGCTGGTCTTCACAGCGGCTCTCGCCGGGATGACGTGCCTGATGGTGGCCAAGATCATCGGGGTGCTGCGGGGGACGGCGAAGCGGCCGGTGGTCTGGCTGGCCTTCCTGATCTTCCTGGCGATGACCGTCTTCTCGGCGGGGTACTACGCGATGGGTAGGCACAAGGCCGAGTTCGTGGGGCTGGAGACGCGACTGGACGCGCTGTACTTCACGGTCGTGACGATGGCGACGGTGGGGTACGGGGACATCACTCCGGCCGGCCAGACGGCGCGGCTCGTGGTGGTGCTGCAGATCGGGTACAACTTCGTGTTCCTCGCGACAGCCGCCGGGACGGCGTCCCGGACGGTCCGGAACGGTCTCGAACAGCGGGTGCGGCGCGAGGAGTGAATCCGGCCCGGCGACCCACGCACCCGAGCCGCCGCACGGCCTGTCGGCCTGTCAGCGGATCTTCCCGGGCGGACCCGCGCCACCGCACGGGGTTGTCCACAGGCTGTGGATCCCCTCATCGGGCGCGGGCGGGTACGACGCAGCGGCTTGTCGGGGCTCCCGGGGCGACGGTACCGATCGCCTGCCCGGGCACGTTCGGGCGCGGCGTCAGTCGTCCTGGTTGTCGGCCGTCGCGTGGAGCGTGGTGAAGAGCGCTCCGAGGCGGGCGTTCCAGTTGGCGTAGGTGAGGGGGTCGATGGCGTGCTTCTTGCCCAGGTCCTTGACCGTCTTCTGGGCGGCCTTGAGTTCCTGGGCGGCGTCACCGGGGTCGCCCTCGTTGAGCCGGGCGGCGGTGTCGTCGAGGATCCGCAGCAGCTCCGCCTGCTTGTCGCGTTCCTTGCCGATCGGGGCCTGGGCGACGGCCTGACGGAAGGACTGGAGCTGGAGGGCCGCGGGCTGGTTGCGCGGGACGGCCTGGGTGGGTGCGGGGAGCGCCGTCGGGGCGCTGGGGGCGGCGGAGGTGCCGGCCGGGGCGGGGGCGCCTGCCGTCGGGGTCGCGGCCGGGGCGGTGGGGGCCGCCGCGGAGGCGGCGGCCGCGGGTGCCTTGGGGGCGGCGGCGTTGCCGGCCGACTCGTCGAAGGCGGTCAGGAGCAGGGCGGTGACCCCGGCCAGGCCCGCTATGCCCAGGGCGCCGAGGACGAGGGGCTTGTTGCGGCGGCTCCGGGTGGGTGTGGGCCGTGCGAGGTGGGTGGGCTGCGCCGGGTGGGGCGCGGTGGGGTGGGACGGGGCGGGTGGCATGGCCTGGACCGGGGCCATCACGGAGGTCGCGGCGGGAACGGGGGGCTGCGGCGCCTGGGACGGGAGCAGGGTGGTGTGCTGCTGGTCCGGGTGGACCGGGGCCACCGGCGGCAGCAGCTGGGTGGCCGCCGAGGTGGTGGCGAGCAGTTCGGCGGTCGGGTCGCCGACGGCCAGGCCCGGGACGGTGGAGAGCAGCTCGGCCCGCGCCGCGGTGGCGTCGGCCGGGCGGTGGGCCGGGTCCTTGGCCAGCAGGCGCAGCACCACGGCGTCCAGGGCCGGTGGCAGGCCGGGACGCCGGGCGGACGGCGGCTGGGGCTGCTCGCTGACGTGCTTGAAGGCGATCGCCACCGGGGACTCGGCCGTGAACGGGGTCTCGCCGGTGAGCATCTCGGTCAGCACGCAGCCGACGGCGTAGAGGTCGGTGCGGCCGTCCAGGGCGGAGGCGGTGGCCTGCTCGGGCGAGAGGTAGGCGGCCGTACCGAGCACGCTCGCGGTCTGGGTCAGGTTGCTGGAGGAGCCCGCCCGGGCGATGCCGAAGTCCACCACCTTCACGCCGCCGTCGTCGGTGATCATGATGTTCCCGGGCTTGATGTCCCGGTGCACCAGCCCGGCTCCGTGAGCGACCGCCAGCGCCTCGCACACCGCCGCCGCGATGCCGACCGCGCGCTCCACCGGCAGGTTCGGCTGCTGGACCAGGACGGCGGCCAGCGAACGGCCCTGGACCAGCTCCATGACGATGAACGGGGTGTCCTGGTCCACGCCCGAGTCGAAGACCATGACGATCCTCGGGTGCACCAGCATGGCGGCGTGCTGCGCCTCGCGGCTGAAGCGCTCGGCGAAGCGGGGGTCGTCGGCGAGGCCCCCGTTGAGGACCTTGACGGCCACCTGACGGCCCAGCACTCGGTCGATGCCGCGCCAGACGGTGGCCATGCCGCCGACGCCGAGCATCTCGACGAGTTCGTAACGCCCGTTCAGCGCCCGTCCGATCACCTGGGACTCCCCTCACGTGCGGCGCCCGGGGTTCCGGGGATGCCTTGTGCACTCGTGCACGATAGCCGCCTTGGGTTGAGGGACGGCTGGGGGCTGTGGGGGGTTCTGTTGGGGGGCAAGCTCTCGGGAGGGTGGGTGCCGGGGCGGTTCCGGGAGTGGCCGCTCCGGGGGCTGGGTGATTTTCAGACTGCCGACCCTGTGGGTGGGGTGTGGGCGTCGTTGGCAGTCTGAAAATCACCCGTCACGCCCCCTTCCGCAGCCACCCCCTCCACCGCCCCTTCCGCAGCGCGTCCCTCTCGCCTGGGTTGAGTGGGGGGAGGTGGGTGGTGGGTTGAGTGGGGGGAGGTAGGTGGTGTCGTAGCGGCGCTTGGTCGCGCGTGCGGGGCGGGGGTGGGGGAGACTGGGCGCATGCCGGAGCTGCCTGAGGTTGAGGCGTTGAGTGTCTTCTTGGCGGAGCGGTTGACCGGGCGGGTGGTCGCTCGGGTGCAGCCGGTGGCGATCAGTGCGTTGAAGACGTATGACCCGCCGGTGACGGCGTTGGAGGGGCGGACGGTCGGAGCGGTGACGCGGCGGGGCAAGTTCCTGGACATCGAGGTGGGTGGGTTGCACCTGGTGGTTCATCTGGCCCGGGCGGGGTGGCTGCGGTGGAAGGACAGCCTGCCGGTCGAGCCGCCGCGGCCGGGGCCTAGGAATCCGCTGGCGTTGCGGCTTCGGTTGGAGGGTGGGGACGGATTCGATCTGACCGAGGCGGGGACGAAGAAGGGCCTGGCCGTCTATGTGGTGAGGGACCCGGTGGAGGTGCCCGGGGTGGCCGGGCTCGGGCCGGATCCGCTGGATCCGGGCTTCGGGGTGGAGGATTTCGCGGCGCTGTTGCGGGGCGACCGTCGGCGGATCAAGGGGGTGCTGCGGGATCAGAGCGTGTTGGCCGGGGTGGGCAACGCGTACTCGGACGAGGTGCTGCACGCGGCCCGGATGTCGCCGTACAAGCTGGCCTCCAGCCTGACGGAGGAGGAGACGGCGCGGCTGTACGAGGCGCTCGGCGGGACGCTCCGGGAGGCGGTGGAGCGTTCGCACGGGCTGGGGGCGGGGGAGCTGAAGGCGGAGAAGAAGCTCGGGTTGCGGGTGCACGGGCGGACGGGGCAGCCGTGTCCGGTGTGCGGGGACACGGTGCGGGAGGTGTCGTTCGCGGACTCCTCGTTGCAGTACTGCCCGACCTGCCAGACCGGCGGCAAGCCGTTGGCGGACCGGCGGCTGTCGCGGCTGTTGAAGTGAGGCCCGCTCCAACAGCCGCGTCGCGCGGGCGTCAGCGCTTGACGGCGACGCCGCCCCAGTAGTACGCCGCCTTGGGGTCGGCCGGGGGCTCGCCGTCCGGGCGCCAGGCCAGCACCGGGGCGACGCCGGGCTCGACCAGCTCCCAGCCGTCGAAGAAGCGGAGCACGTCGTCGTAGCCGCGGGGCACCAGGGTCATTCCGCCGGCCCGGGCGGCCTCGGCGACCTTGCCGACCGCCTCGGGGTCGAAGTCGGGCGTGGGGGTGGTGAGGGCGAGGCAACTGCCGGAGGGCAGGGCGTCGCGCAGCGCGGCGACCCGGCTCCAGGGGTCGTCCTCGTCGGCGATCAGCATCAGTACGGCGATCATCAGCAGGCCGACCGGCTGGGTGAGGTCCAGCGTGGAGGTGAGCGCCGGGTCGGCGAACAGTTCCTCGGGCTTGCGCAGGTCGGCGTGGATGTAGGTGGTGCGGCTGGCCGGGCTGGAGACCATCAGGGCGCGGGCGTGGGCGAGCACGATCGGGTCGTTGTCGACGTAGACGACCCGGGTGCCGGGGCTGACCGCCTCGGCGATCTCGTGGGTGTTCGGCGAGGTGGGGATGCCGGTGCCGAGGTCGAGGAACTGGCGGATGCCGTGCTCCTGGGCGAGGTGGCGGACGGCCCGGCCCTGGAAGGCGCGGTTGGCCTTGGCCATCTCCTTGACGCTGGGCACGGCCTCCTCGATGGCCTGGCCCATGGCGCGGTCCGGCGGGAAGTTGGTCTTGCCGCCCAGCCAGTAGTCGTAGACGCGCGCAGAGTGCGGGGTGGTGGTGTCGACGCCGAAACGTTCCCACTGGCTCGGCTCGGCGTCGTCGTCCTGCGGGCCCTGCTGGGGGAAGTCCTGACTTGTCGTCATGGCCACGTCCTCTGATGGCAGATCATCACACTGGGGAAGGCACAGCGTAGCGGTCCTGACGGGAGGCGGTGCGTCCGGTCGGGGAGGACGCGTTGACGGGGTGGGGTGGCGGCCCTTCGGCCGGCTTTGTGGGCCGTCGGAGTGGTGGTCGGGAGGGCCGGTGATCGGCGGGGCAAGCATTCAGAATGCTGTCTGATCGTCAGATTAAGTCTTCGATGAGCTCTCGGATCGCGTCGCGCAGGTTGCTGTTGGTCGCGGGCGGGATGTCGCTGCTCGGTGCGGCCTCCGGTTGCAAGAGCCCCTGGAGCGGGGACGGGGATTCTTCCTCGGCGCCGGAAGCGGCGGCGGGCGTGCGGGAGGTGCTGGTGCCCGCAGGGGAGTCGCCCTCGCCGTCCGCTCCGTCCGCGTCCGCCTCGTCCCCGGTGCCCTCGCCGGTGCCGCCGTCAGCCTCCGGCTCCGCGTCGGGCGTGCAGCCCGTCCGCAAGCCGTTCAGCGAGGCCGAGAACAAGCCCGTGTACGAGCTGGACCCGGCGCAGCGGGTGGTGGCGCTCACCATCGACGACGGTCCGGACCCCAAGTACACGCCCGCCGTGCTGGACCTGCTCCAGCAGCACGGGATCCGGGCGACCTTCTTCATGATCGGCGAGAACGCCGTGGAGCACACGGCGCTGGTGCGGGAGATCGCGGACCGCGGCCACCACATCGCCAACCACACCTGGACCCATCCCGACCTGCGGCACATGTCGGAGGGCGCGGTGCGGGACGAGCTGGAGCGCACCTCCGAACTGCTGCACCGGACCACCGGGCGGACGCCCACCTGGTTCCGGTCGCCGGGCGGTGACTGGTCGCCGGTGTCGCTCAAGGTGGCCGCCGACCTCGGGCTGCGGAACATGGGCTGGTCGGTGGACCCGAGGGACTGGTCCCGGCCGGGGACCCCGGCGATCGTCGACACGATCCTCAAGGAGGTCCGGCCCGGGGCGATCGTGCTCAACCACGACGGTGGCGGCGACCGCTCGCAGACGGTGGCGGCGCTGAAGACCTATCTGCCGGTGCTGATCGATTCCGGGTACCTCTTCACGGCGCCGCCGAACTGAAATGCGAATGTCGGACATTGGATGTCGTCGGCATATGCCAGTCGGACAGGTATTGGTTTTGCCGTTTAAACCACCTGATCAGGTGTATTAGGAGAAGCGTTTCTGCGGTTTTTGGGCTCTAGGGTGATCTCGCACCAATTCATCGGGTACTTCCGAGTACCGCCTGAAAGGCCTTACCCATGCGTCTCCGCAACGCCGCGCTCGCCGTCTTCAGCGCCGTCGCCCTCGTCCTCGCCGTTCCGATGTCCGCCAACGCCGCCGTCGGGGACTTCCTCTACAAGGTCGGCCCGGGCGTTCCGGCCGGGATCGCCGACCCGCGGAGCGGCAAGTGCATCAACCTCTTCGGGGCCACCGAGAAGGACCCGGCCTTTGCGCCGGAGAACCTCACCACCTCGACGGCGACGGTGTTCCTGGACTTCGACTGCAACGGTGACACCTTCTACGTGATGAACCCGGGGAAGATCCTCGGCGACCGGCTGAAGCTGCGCTCGGTGATCTTCTCCTGAGCGGCACGGACCGCGGGGTGGCCCGGGCCGGACGGTCGGCGTAGCTTCGAACTGTCCGGCCCGGTCGCCGGTGCCTCGTCGTGCCCTTGCGGTCTGCCTGTGCCCGTGGTCGGGCGGAGCAGTCTGGGCAGAGCGAAGGAGGGCCCGGGATGACCGGCAACGGCTACGCACACCCCGAGGCGTTGGTCCGCACCGAGTGGCTGGCCCACCACCTGGACGACGGGACGGTCCGGGTCGTCGAGGTCGACGAGGACACCACCGCCTACGACCGGGGCCACATCCCCGGCGCGGTCGGCTGGAACTGGGCCACCGACCTGCACAGCCAGGTCGGCCGCGACTACGCGGACCGCGAGGGCGTCCAGCACCTGCTGCGGGCGGCCGGGGTGGAGGACGACACCACCGTGGTGCTGTACGGCGGCAACAACAACTGGTTCGCCGCCTACGCCTACTGGCTGCTGCGGCTGCGCGGCTTCGGGCCGGTGAAGCTGCTGGACGGCGGGCGGAAGAAGTGGGAGCTGGAGGGGCGGGAGCTCACCCACGAGGTGATGGACTACCAGCACACCGCCTACCGGCTGACCGGGCCGGAGCGGCCGGAGCTGCGGGCGCTGCGGGACGAGGTGCTGGCCAAGGCGGAGGTGTTCGCCAAGCCCGGCGCGGACGCGGTGCTGGTGGACGTCCGCTCCCCGGCCGAGTTCCGGGGCGAGCTGATCGCACCGCCGAACCTGCCGCAGGAGCAGGCCCAGGTGCCCGGGCACATCCCCGGCGCGGTCAACGTGCCCTGGTCGCAGGCGGCCAACGACGACGGCTCGTTCCGGTCGGCGGAGGAGCTGCTGGCGCTGTACGGGGGCAAGGGCGTCGAGGCGGAGCGCGAGGTGATCGCCTACTGCCGGATCGGCGAGCGGTCCGCGCACACCTGGTTCGCGCTCACCGAGCTGCTGGGGTACCCGCACGTGAAGAACTACGACGGCTCCTGGACGGAGTACGGCTCGCTGGTGCGGGCACCGGTGGCGCTCGGGGGCTGAGCCGCCGGACGGGTGTGACGGCCGGGGTTCGTGACGGCGTTGCGGCGGCGCCATTTCGGCGCATTTCTTTTCATGAACATCTCACGATCGGGGAGTGGACCGCGGGCCACCGGGACAAGGATCGATCCGACCCATCGTTCCGGTGATCCTGGAGGACCACGTTGCGCAAGAGGCTGATCGTCTCTGCTGCCAGTGCCCTGAGCCTGTTCCTGGCCGTCCCCGCCTCGGCCGCCGACTTCCAACCCGGCGCGGCCGGGGCCGGCGACCCCTACTACCCGACCTACGGAAACGGCGGCTACCGCGTCTCCCACTACGACATCCGGCTGAAGTACCAGCCGGCCACCGACGAGCTGGAGGGCACCACCACCATCCTCGCCACGGCGACCCAGAACCTCTCCCGGTTCAACCTCGACTTCGCGCTGAACGTCTCCGAAGTGCGGGTCAACGGGCGGCCGGCGACCTTCGCCACCAGCGGAGAGCAGGAGCTGGAGGTCACCCCGGCCCGGCCGCTGGCCAAGGGCGACCAGGCCACCGTGGTGGTCCGCTACAAGGGCGTGCCGTCCACCGTGAAGAAGTACGGCTTCACGGCCTGGCTGCGCACCCCGGACGGCGCGGTGGCGGCGGGCGAGCCCGAGTCCGCCTGGTGGTGGTTCCCGAGCAACGACCACCCGAGCGACAAGGCCACCTTCGACGTCTCGGTGCAGGTGCCGGACGGCAACCAGGTGATCAGCAACGGCATCCTGACCGGCACGACCTCGCAGGCCGGCTGGACCCGCTACAGCTGGCGCGAGAACAAGCCCCAGGCGACCTACCTGGCCACGCTCGCCGTCGGCAAGTTCGACATCAGCACCGACACCACGGCCAACGGGCTGCCGGTCTACAACGCGTACAGCAAGGACCTCGGCGACAACGCGGACGCGGCCCGCTCCAGCGTCGAGCGCACCGGCGAGCTGGTGGACTGGCTGAGCGGCTACTTCGGCGACTACCCGTTCAGCTCGGTCGGCGGCTACGTGCCCAACGTCCCGACCGGCTTCGCCCTGGAGACCCAGACCCGGGTCTTCTACAGCCCCCGGCAGTTCTCGAAGGGCGCCAACACCTCGGTGGTCGTGCACGAGCTGGCCCACCAGTGGTACGGCGACAGCGTCTCGCTGTCGCGGTGGAGCGACATCTGGCTGAACGAGGGCTTCGCCCGGTACGCGCAGTTCCTCTGGTCCGAGCACGAGAACGAGGGCACCGCGCAGGAGCTGGCCGACTACGTCTACGCCTCGCACCCGGCCGACGACGCGTTCTGGACCGTCAAGCCGGGCGACCCGGGCCCGGACAACCAGTTCTCCGGCGCCGTCTACGACCGGGGCGCGGTGGCCATCCAGGCGCTGCGCAACGCCGTCGGGGACGAGAAGTTCTTCCGGATCCTCAAGGGCTGGCCCACCGAGCGCAAGTACGGCAACGCGACGATCCCGGACTTCCAGGCGTACGCGGAGAAGGTGTCCGGGCAGAAGCTCGGGGACGTCTTCAGGACCTGGCTGTTCACCGCCGCCAAGCCGGCCGTCGGTCCGGTGGCGCCGGCGGCCGCGCAGCCGGCCTCGCCGGCGCCGGGTGCGCGGGCGGACGCGGCGGACCGGGGCGACGGGCAGCTGCCGGTGGAGCTGAAGTCCTGGAAGAAGATCCAGGAGACCAACTCCGTGCACGAGGCGCACTGACGCCGCGGCCGCGCAGGTGAGCAGGTGACGGGCGTGGCCCGGTCGGCCGCCCGGGACGGAGTTTCCGTCCCGGGGCGGGGGTCGGCCGGGCTACGCCGCTCCGGAGCCGTCCGCGGCGAGCAGTTCGGTGAGGCGGCGGACGGCGAAGGGTATGAGCTCGCGGACCGGGATCAGACGGCAGGGCGCGTCGCCGACCAGCACCTCGCGGATGCCGGCCAGCTCCTCGAACTCCCGCCCCACGACCGGGAAGTGGGTGCCGTTGTCGTTGCCCACGTCGGGCGCTTCGAGCCAGACCCGCTCGCCCTGGATCGCCATCGGGAAGCGGCGCAGCTTGAGCCGGCGGTTGGGGGCGAAGGTCTCGGCGTAGTGCAGGAAGGTGTTGCGGTTGTGCCCGACGCCGACCAGCAGCACGTAACCGCCGAGGTCGTGCAGGGCGCCGAACGGGGACTCCCGGCCGACGGCGAAGCCGAAGGAGCGGCGGGCGGTCACCTCCCGGGCGTGGGCGCCGACGGCGGCGACCGAGGCCTGCGGGTGGGTGCTGCGCAGGCTCTCCGGAAGCCCGCGCAGTGCCTCGGCGACCGCTCCCATGCGGGAGGGCAGCTCGGGGTGGAACAGCGGTACGGCGTCGCGGAGTTCGGCGATCGCGGGGGTGGGCAGGCCGGCGTGGTCGGGCGCCGGGTCGCACACCGTGTCGGTGGTGAAGGTGGGCACCACGACAGTGCCGCCCGGCCCGACGGCCTCGCGCAGGCTGGCCACCACGGCCGCCGCCCCGCCCTCGACCCGGCCGAGGCTGGAGAGCGAGGAGTGCACGATCAGTGCCATGTCCGGGCGGACGCCGACCCGGCGCCAGCCGTCCACGAGGTCGGCGGTGGTGAGCGGGCTGGTGCCCGGAGTGGTCATGGTCCCCCCTGGTGGCGGTGCGGCGCACGCGGTGGCGTGCGGTGCTGGGTGGTCGGGTGCGGTCCGGTGTGCGGTCGGGCGTGCCGGTGCGGGTTCGTGCCGGTGTGGTCCGATTGTTCGGGCCCGACCATAGCGGGTGGCACTGACAATCGGTCAGGAGGAGGGGGTACCCTCCGTCAGTCCACCACGGGGCTGCGACGCTCGACCATGACCACGTCGCGCCAGCGGCCGTGCAGTCGGCCGATCCGCTGACGGGTGCCGACCACCCGGAAGCCCGCGCGCCGGTGGAGGGCGAGGCTGGCGGTGTTCTCCGGGAAGATGCCGGACTGCACGGTCCAGATCCCGGCGGCGTCGGTGGAGGCGAGCAGCGCGTCCAGCAGGGCCCGTCCGACACCCCGGCCCTGGGCGGCCGGGTCGACGTAGACGGAGTGCTCGACCACGCCGGCGTAGGCGTCGCGGGCGGAGACGCGCGCGACGGCGGCCCAGCCGAGGACGCGGTCGCCGCCGGGGGCGTCGGGGTCGAGGGCGACCAGGCGGTGTTCGGGGAGCTTGGCGGCGTCGAACGACTCCCAGGTGGGGGCGGTGGTCTCGAAGGTGGCGTCGCCGGCGTCGATGCCCGCCTGGAAGACCGCCAGGACGGCCTCGGCGTGCTCCGGGCGCATCGCGGCGATGCGCGGGCCGGTCGCCGGTGCGACGGACGGTCCGGTGGTCATCGGGCGTCCGCCGCGGCCAGGACGCGGGCCTCCTGCTCGGGGGTGAAGCCGTGGTCGAGCGGGGGTTCGCCGCGGCCGCGGTCCCAGGCGAGGACGTCGGCGGCGGTGACCGCGAGCGGGGTGGCGGGCAGCCCGGCCGCGCGGGCCCGGGCCGGGTCGCGCTGCTGGCCGGCCCAGAACCCTTCGGCCCGTACCAGGGGGAAGAACGGCGGCGCGGTCTCCGGGGGGACGGGCACGATCTCGATCTCGCTGCCCGCGACCTCGGCGCAGGTCGTGATCAGCCCGCCCAGGGTGGTCGGTTCGGCCGGGCCGACGGCGTGGAAGGCGCCCGGCCGCCCGTCCTGGAGCAGCCGGAGCACCAGCCGGGCCAGATCACGCGAGTCGACCACCTGGACGGGCTGTCCGGGGCGTGCGGGCAGCGCGATCCGGCCGCCGCGCGCCGCCCGGCGCACCCAGTACGTCAGCCCGCGGTCCTCGTCGTGCGGACCGGCCACCTTGCCGGGGCGCACGATCGTCGACCGGTCGCCGTAGCGGGCGGTGACGTCCTGCTCGCAGGCGACCTTGAGGCGGCCGTACGTCGCCTCGGTCAGGTCCTCGGCGTCTCGCAGCGGGGCGCGGAGCGGGGCGGACTCGTCCGAGAAGGGGGCGAGCCCGCCCTGCTGGTAGACCGCCTGGGTGGAGACGAAGAGGTAGCGGCCGACCCGGTCGCCGAGGACGGCCATCGCCTGGCCGACCTGGCGGGGCCAGAAGCCGCTGACGTCCACCACGGCGTCCCACTCGCCCCCGCGCAGGGCGGTGTAGTCGCCGGTGTCCCGGTCGCCGAGGAGGTGACGGGCCCCGGGGAAGAGGCCGGGGTTGGTCCTGCCGCGGTTGAAGAGGGTGACCTCGGCGCCGCCGCGCAGGGCGTCGGCGGTGATCGCGCGGCCGACGAAGGAGGTACCGCCGAGCACGAGGATCCGCATGGGCTCCAGGCTATGACCGGGTGTCAACCGGTTTCGGTCAGTCAGGGTGCCGGGCCGTCTCGTGGTCGGTGAGCTTCGGGTAGTCGGTGAAGCCGGTGGCCGTCTGGCCGTAGAGGTGGGTCTCGTCCACGGGGGTGAGCGGTGCGCCGGCGGCGAATCGTTCCGGCAGGTCCGGGTTGGAGATGAAGGCGCGGCCGTAGGAGACCAGGTCGGCGAGTCCGGCGGCGAGCACCGCCTCGCCGCGTGCGCGGTCGGTGGCGTCGCGGTTCTCGCCGACGTTGGCGATCAGCGGGCCGGACCAGCGGGGACGCAGGTCGGCCAGGGCCGGGTAGTCGTCGTTGTCGGTGAGGTGGAGGTAGGCCAGGCCGAGGCCGTCGAGTTCGGCCAGCAGCGCCCGGTAGACCGGTGCCGGGTCGGCCTCGAACATGCCGAACTGCGGGTTGCCGGGTGAGAGGCGCAGGCCGAGGCGGTGCGGGCCGACGGCCTCGGCGACGGCCTTGACCAGCTCGATCGGGAAGCGGAGCCGGTTCTCCAGGGTGCCGGGGCCGTACTCGTCGGTGCGCAGGTTGGTGTTGTCGGCGAGGAACTGGTGGATCAGGTAGGAGTTGGCGCCGTGCAGCTCCACGGCGTCGAAGCCGGCCGCCAGCGCGTTGTGGGCGGCGGTGACGTGGTCGGTGACGGTGCGCCGGATCTCGGCGCGGGTCATCTCGCGCGGGGTGACGGCCTGGGCCTTGCCGCCGTCCCGGACGTGCACCGGGCCGGGGGCCGGGACGGCGGAGGGGCCGGCCGGAACGTCGCCGAGCAGTCTGTTCAGCGGGTGGCCCTGGCGGCCGCCGTGCATCAGCTGGGCGACGATCCGCCCGCCCGCCGCGTGCACCGCCTCGGTGACGGAGCGCCAGCCGGCCACGTGGGCGGGCGTCTCCAGGCCGGGCAGGCGCCAGCCGGACTGCCCCTCCCGGCTGGGCCAGATGCCCTCGGTGACGATCAGACCGGCGCTCGCGCGCTGGGCGTAGTACTCGGCGACGACGGGCAGCGGCGTACCGTCCTCGGCGGCCCGGTAGCGCGTCATCGGGGCCATCACGACACGGTTGGGCAGGTCGAACTCGCCGAGGCGGTACGGGCTGAGCAGGGATTCGGTGGTGGTGGTCATGCCGGTACCGTAAAACCTGACACTAGTGTGAGGTTCAACCTCCGGGGCGGGCGCCCCGGCCGGGGGGCGAGGCTTCGGCGAGGATCAACTCCTCGATTCCGTGGAGGAATTCGGCCATCGCGCGGCGCGGGAGCACGGCCGGTTCGGCGGTCAGCGCGTGCCGGTGCGTGCCGATCGCGGCGGCATGGGTGCGCCGGACGAGCTCGCCGAACTCCGCGGTGGCGTCCGGGAGATGGAACGGGCTGCCACCGGCGACCAGGCTCACCGCGTTGGTCGGCTCGGGCGGGCAGCGGTTGCTGACCGCGACGTTGAGCACGGCCTCGGTGGTGCCGGCGAGACGGGGGTTCCCTGCTTCTCTCGACATGAAGTATCTTGATGTCGAGATTGACGGTGGACGTGAAACGAGGGCCTTGTCATGCGGGGGAAGGGGCTGTGGGCGCAGCTGCGGCGGCCGCCGGGTGGACGGGACGCCCGGATCATGCTGCTCGCGCAGGGCGTGGACCGGACCGGCAGCGGGGTGTGGGCGGCGGCCTCGGTGCTGTACTTCACCTACGTGTGCGGGATGGACGCCGGACGCCTCGGACTGTTGCTCGGAGTGGGCGCCGTAGCGGGGATCGTCGGCTCGCCGCTGGCCGGGCGGGCGGCCGAGCGGCTGCCGGTGCGCGGACTGCTGATCGGTTGCCACCTGCTGCGGGTGGCCACCATGGGCCTGCTGCTGGTGGTCGACCACTTCGCCGCGCTGCTGCTGTCCGTCGCCCTGACCTGCCTGGCCGAGCGCGGGGCCAAGACCCTGGAGATGCTGTTCGCCACCCGGGTCGCGGGCGAGCGGCGCGCCACGTACCAGGCACTGTTCCGCAGCGTGGCCAACGGCGGGTACGCGGTCGGTACGGGCTTCGCGGCGATCGGCCTGGCGGTGGGGAGCGCGACCGCCTACCGGGCGCTGATCGTGGCCAACGCGCTCTCCTACCTGCTGGCCGCCGCGCTGATCCGGCGCACGGCGGAGCCGGCGGGACGCGGGCTGGTGGCGGAGGTGCCGCCGCCCTCCGCGCCCGCTCAGGAGGTGGCCGGCGGCGAGCCGGCGGCCGTACCGAGCCCCTGGCGCGACCGCGGCTACCTGCTGTTCGTGCTGCTGGACCTGCCGATGTGCCTGGACGACTCGGTCCTCAACGTCGGTCTGCCGCTGTGGCTGATCCACCACACCGATGCGCCGCACGCCGTCGTCCCGGCCTTCCTGACCCTCAACACCGTGATGGTGGTGGTGCTGCAACTGCGCGTCTCCGCCTGGGCCGAGAACCCGCGCGGGGCGACCACGGCGGTCGGCTGGTACGGGGTGCTTCTGCTCGCGAGCTGCGGGCTGATCGCGCTCTCGACCGGCGGCGGGCCGGTGGCCGCCTCGCTCACCCTGCTGGCCGCGGCGGCGCTGGTCACCCTCGCGGAGCTGATGCGCTCGGTGAGCTCCTGGGAGCTGGCGGTCAGCCTGGCTCCGCCGCGCGCCAAGGCCTCCTACCTGGGGGTGGCGGGGATGTCCCAGTCGGTGCAGAAGTCGGTGGGGCCGATGCTGCTGACCGGGGCGGTGATGGCGGCCGGTCCGGTGGGCTGGCTGGCGCTCGGCGCGGCGTCCACCGGTCTGGCCGCGGTGCAGCGCCGGGCGAGCCTGCGGCGGCTCGCGGCGCTGGAGGCAACGGCGGGGGCCGTGGCGGGGGCGCCGTCGTCGTCGGCGGTCGGCTGAGAGATCCTGGTGCCCGGAACGGGGCGGGACGACCTGACGGGCGGTGAGCGGCGCCGGCCCGCACCGCATCTGCCGGCAGTCGGACGAGTTGTGGGCCCACGGGCCAGGGGCCCACTGGGCGTGGGCTCACGGGTCGTGGGACACGGCTTCGCCCCGCCCCCGGCTGGAGGACGGGGGCGGGGCGAAGGGGGCCGAGTTCAGGCGATGGTGCCGCGAGGGCGCCGGCGGCGGAGGGCGAAGGCGCAGCCCGCGAGTGCCAGGGCTGTGCCCGAAGCGCCGATGAGCAAGGGGGCGGGGGAGGAGGCGTCTTCCGTCCTCTTCGCGACGCCGTAGCCGCTGGACATGCCCGTGGTGTCGTACCCCGAGCCGGGCAGCTTGTCGGCGTAGCGGGCCTTCACCAGCTTCTGGTAGTCGCTCAGCGAGACCGACGAACGGCCCTCCAGGCCCTGCCGCGCCTGGTCGTTGAGCGGTTCGACCGTGGTGAGCCTCAGCCGGTACCAGCCGCGGATCTGCGGCTCGGTGAACACCAGGGTCCCCACCGTGGCCTTGCCCGCGTACGCGGCGTCACTGTCGCCGTCGCGCACGGCCGCCAGGTGCCACCCGCCGCCCTGGGTGGGGGCGAGCATGACCGTGGCGTTCCGTCCGTTGACCGGGGCGTTCAGCGCGGAGACCAGATGACTCAGCCGGACCGCCTCGGTGGCGATCGGCAGGGACGTCCCCGCGACGAAGCCCGGGGTGATCTCGTTCAGCGCCAACGGGTCCTTGATGGTGAACGCCGGCAGGCCCTCGCACGGGTCGGCCTTGTCGGGGATCGGCTGCGGCGCCCCGGCCCCGTCGCCCTGGGGCACCGGAACGCTGAGGAAGCGGCAGACGGTGTTGTGGACGTCGGCCGACTTCACCAGGTCGAGGGCGGCCTGGTAGTCCGGGATGTCCGCCGGGAGCGGGTCCATGGGTGCGACCGCGCGGGCGGGGCCGGCGACGGACAGCAGCGCGGATGCGCTCAGTACCAGGACGGTGGTCAGGCGGGAGAGGCGGGAGGCCGCCCGCTTGCTGGACGTTCTTGTCTCGTGCATGCCGCCTGCCTTAACGGGAGATGCCGATCCGGGAGTGGGTCCACTTGAACGAGCTGTTGCTGACGTAGTCGTTGTAGTTCCACCACGTGTAGGTGGCGGTGTCCGGCCACGGGTCGGCGACGGCGATGGTGTTGTCCGACGTGTTGAATCCGTAGACCACGTTCATGTGGCCCCCGCCGGACGTCCACCCGATGCGGGCGGCGACCGGCCGGGCCGCCTTGACGTCGGTGTAGACCTGGTTGAACGTCGCCGCGCTGCTCAGGCCCGAGCCGGGGTGGGTCATGCCGAGGCTGCTCCAGCCCCTGGCCATGTCGTCGAGCGTGGCGGGCTGGTTGTTGCAGCCGTAGTAGGGCTGGGCCCGGGTGCAGAAGTCCGTCTGGGTGCTTCCGTAGCCCTGGAACTTGGCGATCGTCAGTCCGGAGGCGACCCAGCACCACTGGGTCTTCTCCTGCTTGTACATGCCGATGTTGTCCTGCCCCGCCTCGGCGTGGGCCGGGCTCCCTGCGGCGGCGAGCAAGCCCGAAGCCGTCAGTGCGACGGCCACCGTCGTGGCCGCGAACGTGGATCTGCCCATCGTCCTGCCTTCCCGCGAAAGTGCGATGAGTGCCGGGGGATCTGGCAGGGTTATGACAGCACGAATTGTCGGCGTCACACATGGTGTGTACAGAAACTGCACTCGCACAGGTGAGTTGCCATATGGGCACACAGGATTCCCGATGATGCCGGGGAGCCTGTCCCCTACCCGCTCTGGATGAGCGGCGGGATCGTGCCCGAACTGCCGCACGGCAATCGCGCAGTGTGGCGGGCACGAAGATCGGCTGCACCCACCAGGAGACTCCTGATCAGCGACGCTCACCAGCAGGTCGTCGGTGCTGATGCGGGAGTCCATCCGCGATGCGTGGGTGCGGGCGAGGGGGCGAGTTCTTCGGTGCCTCCCGCTCGATCGGCAGGCCGCGGCCGGCCTCCTCGTGTGTGGAACCAGGCCAGAAAGCTCCTCGGGTGCAGGAGCCGGTCCGGATGGGTGGCCAGGGCGCGGGCATTGACGGCGCGGGCACGCTCGACCCGGCCCGGGTGGATGTCCACGCCGGTCACCGAGGCGAAGCGGAACTCCGTAGCGCCAGGGCTGCGCCCAGCCCGCGCCCGCAGCCGGCCTCGGCCATCGCGACCACCTGCCTTGATCGCTTTGACCGGTTCCGCCGGTGCCTGACGACGTCGCGGGCTCTGATCGCGTCGACTGCGTGTGCGGGGCAGGTGCCCGAGTGCGATGCCGATCTCGACCCGGACAGATCATCTGCGCCCGAAGTGTCGACGGCAGTCCGGTTGGGATGGCCAATTCGGCCCAAACCCGACCTTAAACCGTGAGCCTGCTCACGCTGGAGCAAGGTCCACGACGGGCAATAGTAGCCATGCTCCGGCCCCGTCCGCGAACCCTGATCGCGACATTCGCGCAGCTAGGGGGCCCTGGACGGCAGTGCGGGCCACCCTTTGAACCGACGCGGACCGCCCCTGTCATACGACGGCCGGTCGTAACAAGGGGGTCTTGGCAGCGGCCGATCCCGCCTGGCAACAATTGCTCGACCCAGTCACACCGGCTCCTGTCCCGCCGGATGTGGCTCACTGCCGAAACGCGCCCCGCGACCACTCTGCCCCTGTCCGGCCATGATCCGGGCGGGGCGTGACACCGGCCCAACCCGATTGAGGTCCTGCTCGCTATGCCCAGCTTTAAGCTTCGTACGCGCACTTCTGCTGCTGTTCTCGCCGGCGCCGCAGCTCTGACCGGCCTGGGTGCGGCTCTGGTGCCCGCCACCGCCTCCGCTGCGACCCTGTCCCCCAAGGCCATCGCCGCGCAGATGGTGCCGGCCAACCAGCTGGCCTCGTTCAGCCAGATCATCTTCCACGAGTCCAGCTGGAACGTGCACGCGACCAACGCGAGCTCGGGCGCCTATGGCCTGGGCCAGGCGCTGCCGGCCTCCAAGATGGCCTCCGCGGGTGCGGACTGGCGGACCAACCCGCGCACCCAGATCAAGTGGGCGCTGAACTACATGAACACCCGCTACGGCAGCCCGAACGCCGCCTGGGCCTTCTGGCAGACCCACCACTGGTACTGAGCCGACCGATCGGCTCACCTGACCCCCACCCGCGACCTTGATTCACCCTCCCCCTCACCTCGGGGGCGGACAGGGACCACCGGGATGGCCCGGCAGGGCCCGTGCCTGCGGGATGCGTGGCACGGGCCCTGTCGCGGTTGTGCGCCCGTCGGCGACGGCGGCACCCAGTTGCACGTGCCAGACCGGCTGCCGCCCCGACGCGGGGCCGGCCGGGGCGGAGCAGTCACTCGACGATGACCGCCATGTCGCCGTAACTGGCGTACCCGGCTGCGAAGGTCGCCGCGCTGATCTGCAGCTGCCCACGGGCCGGGTCGTTGACCAGATACTGCCCGTTGCTGACCGCGGTCACGACGACGGTGTGCTCGGACGGGCCGGCGTAGGGCACCACGCGGCCGTCGTACGCGGTGTACGAGCCCGCCGCGACGTCACGCCAGTTGTAGTCCACCCAGACGATCGCCAGATGTCCCGCGGCAACCGCGCTGCCCAGCTGGGCGGGGGAGATCCCCTGTCCGGCCGCCGCCACGGACAGGCCGTAGGACTGCGCGGCCCGGGCGATCGGCGGATAGTACACGCCGAAGCCGGTACCGGCCGCTTCCGAGCCGTTGGGGTTTCCCACGAATGCCCGGAACGGGTCCCCGGACAGCGACCCGGAGACCCCTGCCTGGGGATGCGCCAAGTCGACGCCGATGCGTCCGAGCACGTCCTGGTCCGACACCTGCACCCCCCGTGCGGCCAGCACCATGCGCAGGGAGGCCGCCTCGCAGTCGTTGCCCAGTTGCTGCTGGTAGGCCGGGACAGCGACGGGGGCGGCGCTCGACGGGGACGTGCCGACCACCGTGACAGCGCTGGTCAGGACGGCGGTGAGGGCCGCTACCAGCCTGCCGTGCCGCTTCCTCGGCAGCCGGCCCGGCACTGGGCACATCCCGGCGCTCGGTGCGGTTGCGGGTGCCGGGGCCGCGGGTGGGACCGCCCGTCGCGGGCTCGGGTGCGGGCACCGCCCGCCGTTCAGGAACTCCTCGTGGTTCTCCACGGCTCATCTCCTTCCCATGGCAGCCCATGCCCTGAGGGCCGGACATCCGCCGCCGACAGTCGACCTGCACAGGCCGACGCCAGCCCCGGGTGTCCCCTCCATCGAACCTCGGCTTCGCCCGCTTCGCCTCGCGGCGACCAGCGCTGGCGGAACCGGCCACCGTGGTGTAGGCGGCAGGAGCTGCCCGGCCAACTGCGGTCCGTCAACCCCCGCCGAACCGGTGCCGGGTACGAAGGAGTCCCGCCGACGACACTGCCTCCGCACCGCGCTGGACGTCTTCGCCGACCAGCTGGAAGCCGAGTGCATCGCGGCCGCCGACCTGCCCCCACACGGAACGTCGGGCGGACCGGCCCCGTCGGACGGGTGACCGCCCCACGGCTGGACCGAGTCGGCGTAGAGGCCGTCCAGCGAGGCGTCGTGGAAGGGGAGTTCGTCCGCCGAGCCGATGGTGTAGTCGCGCGGAGGCCGCTGTCGTTCGCGCAGCGGCGCCTGTGGTTCCTGGCGCAACTGGACGGGCCGAGCACCACGTACAACATCCCCGTGGTGCTGCGGTTGACCGGCGGGGTCGACCGGGATGCGCTCGGTCTGGCACTGCGGGACGTGATCGGCCGGCATGAGGTGCTGCGGACCGTGTTCCGCGAGGTCGGCGGCGAGCCAGCACATCCACGAACTGGACGGACTGGCCTGGGAGTTGGTCGCCCGCGACGTCACTGCGGCAGCTGCCCGAGGCGGTCGGTGCCATGACCGGCCATGTCTTGGACCTGACGGCCGAAGTGCCGATGCGGGCCTGGCTGTTCTCCACTGCCCCCGACGACCACACCTTTTGGTGACGGTCCATCATATCGCGAGTGACGGCTGGTCGATGGGCCCGCTGGCCCGGGACCTCTCCGACGCCTACGCGGCTCGCCGTACGGGCAAGGGGCCCGGACCGGGCCCCGCTGGCGGTCCAGTACGCCGACTACGCGCTCTGGCAGCGTGAGGTCCTCGGGGAACGACACCGCGGCCGACCTTCCGGCCGTCTAGTGTTCAACAGGCGGATGCGTACAGTTGAACGCCGCGGACGCGCGCCCTACGGCAGCAGCGCCCAGCAGTCGGTGCCGACGAAGACGCATCCGGTGACCGCGAGCAGCGCGCCGAACAGGCGCTGGACGCGCGGTGGCGCGGGCCGGGGCCAGGCGGGCCGCAGGTGCGGCGGAAGCCGGGCGCGGTCGGCGGCCTGACGCGCGATGGCGCGGGTCGTGATCCCGCGGAAGTCGGCGGTCCACAGAACTCCGAGGACCAGCGCGGGACTTCCGAGCAGAACGAGGGTGGTCGCGGCGTGTGTCATGGTCTCGGCCCCGGGTGGAGTGGTGGTCCCTGGCGGATGCGGCAGGGCGCCCCGCCCCGGCCCGAGCGGCCGGAGCGGGGCGCCGCGCAGGCGGTGGTCAGATCCGAGGCTGCCAGATGCCGGCACCCGTGGGCTGGCTCGGGAGGCTCACCGTGCGGTCGAAGTAGTCGGTCGTCACGGGCACGTTGCAGTGCGACTCGTGGGCCTGTCCCAGGTGATTGCGGACAGGCCCGGTGGCGGAATACGGCCGGGGTCAGGCGGCGCGGGCGGCGGTGACGAGGTGGTAGTCGAGGAGGCCGTGGCGCCAGGCGGGGAGGAAGTTTCGGGTCCAGTGGTCGGTGGGGACGGTGTCGGCGAGGTAGCGGTCGAGGCCTGGCCAGACGTCGGGGCCGATGGATTCGGTGGTGACATCGGTGAAGCCGGTGTCGGCGAGGCTGGCGGTGAAGCCGTCGAGGGTGTGGGGGACGTCGAGGCCGTCGGCGAAGCTGGCGAGGAGGATCTTGAGGCGTTCGGCGATCTCGGGGCCGGGGGCGGCGAAGAAGGTGGTGACGACCAGGCGGCCGCCGGGGCGCAGGACGCGGGCCGACTCGCGGGCGAAGCCGGTGAGTTCGCGGAAGTGCTGGGCGGCCTCGACCGAGTAGAGGCCGTCCAGCGAGGCGTCGTGGAAGGGGAGCTCGTCCGCCGAGCCGATGGTGTAGCCGAGCCGGTCCGGATAGGTGGCCATCGCGCGGGCGTTGACGGCGCGGGCGCGCTCGACCTGGTCCGGGTGGATGTCCACGCCCGTCACCGAGGCGAAGCGGAACTCCCGCAGCGCCAGGGCCGCACCCAGCCCGCGCCCGCAGCCGACCTCGGCCAGCCGCAGCCGCTCGCGCGGCTCCGGAAAGGCGCGCAGCACCCGCCGGTACAACTGCTCCTGGCTGCGCACCCGGTCCTCGGCGGTGGGGGCCGCGAGGTCGATCCCCTGCCAGTCACCGAAGTTGATGAACCCGCCCGCGAACGAGGGGGCGGTACTGAGATCGTCGGCGCCGTACGTCCGGCGTACCGTCGGGGGGATGTGGTTGTGGTCCATGGGCCGTCGGGTCTCCTGCTCGGTGGGCGCCCGGCGGTCGGGCGCGCCGAGGTACGTACCCAAACCGGTGGTGGTCCGAACACGGTACGTGACGGGGGGTGTTCGGGGTTGACGCCGGTGCGGGTCAGTCCGCGCCGGGGCCCGGAAAGCCGGTGTCGGGCCGGGGCCGCCTTCGCTACAGTCCGCCGGGAACTACCGATCACGAGGAGGACCGACCCGATGAGCACCGACAACCGACCCGTCCCGTCGCTGACCGGCGGCGAGCGCGAGATGCTGCGCGAATTCCTGGACTTCCACCGGGCGACCCTCGCCATGAAGTGCGAGGGCCTGACCGACGAACAGCTGCGGGAACGTTCCAGCCCGCCGTCCACGCTCAGCCTGCTCGGGCTCGTCCGGCACATGGCCGAGGTCGAGCGCACCTGGTTCCGCCGGGTGATCGACGGGCAGGACATCCCGCTGGTCTGGTCCGAGGACGGCGACTACCAGGTGGCCTACGACCCGACCGGGGCCACCCGCGCCGAGGCCTTCGCCGCCTGGCGGACCGAGGTCGAGCACTCCCGCCGCATCGAACTCGCCGCCCCCTCGCTCGACGTCACCGGCTACCAGCCCCGCTGGGAGGCGGAGGTGTCGCTGCGCCTGGTGATGCTCCATCTGATCCACGAGTACGCCCGGCACAACGGACACGCCGACTTCCTGCGCGAGGCCATCGACGGCGTGGTCGGGGTGTAGGGGCCCGGCAGGTCCCGGGCACCCGCGGGGGTCACCAGCCGAGGAGGTGGGTGCGGGTGGTGAGGGCGGTGAGGATGGACTTGGTGGCGGTGTCGGGCGTGAGGGGGGTGGTGTCGAGCTCGTGGGGGGCGGTGGGGGCCGTGGTGGTGAGGACGACGTAGTGGAGGGCGGCGCCGGTGGCGCGGCTCTCGCGGCGGAAGGTGTCGAGGGAGGCCGGGGCCTCGGGGCACTCGACGACGACCTGGTAGCCGCCGGTGGCGTAGGCGAAGGCGGCCTGGGCGGTGGCGGCCAGGGCGGTGGCGTTCTGGCGGGCGGCCTCGGGGAGGTGCGGCGGCAGCTGGCCGTTGCGGATGACCTGGAGGAAGTCGTCCGTCCGCAGGTGGACGCTCGGCTGCAGCTCCTGGGCGAGCAGCTCCGCGACCGGGCTGTTCCCGGCCCCGGAGGGGTCGACGAGGACCAGGACACCCCCGGCGCCCCGGCCGCCCCCGAGCTCCGGCCCACCTACGGTCGTACGGTTCACAGCTGCTGATCCCTTCGCGGGCCGGGGACGGACGGGGTCGGTCGGTTCGGTCGGGTAGCCGGGGCGAGGCGGTGGGAGTGCGAAGGAGCCGGTCGGCCCGGATGCGGACAGCCGACCGCCTCGTCCCTACGACTGATGCGTTTCGAGGATCAACCTAGTCCAAACGGGTGCCCCGAGTCGTCCCCCCTCCCCGTCCGCGGACGGGGAGGGGGTGGCCTCAGCGGTCCTCGGCGCGCAGCACGATCGGGTTGGTGAGGGCCGCCATCGGGCCCCAGGGCAGGTCCCCGCCCATCGAGTTGCCCCTGCCCGGCGTCCCGTCGGCCTTCGGGTGGCGCACCTCGGCGCGGACGTACCCGGCCAGCGAGGCGGTGGTGCGCCACACCACGGTGCCGGAGCCGCCGGCGGGCAGCGACTCCTGGTGCATCTGCCCCTCGTCGGTGATCAGGCGGACGGTGCCGCCGGGCACGCCGGATACGGTGAGCCGGACGTCCACCGGGGCGTCGGCCGGGACGGTCAGCTCCTCGCCGATGCCGGCCTGACGGCCGTGCCCGGTGGCGGTGAGGTCGAGCTCGACGGCGGCGGACTCGGCCAGCCAGCTGCGCCCGGCGCGCAGCCCGTCGAGGACCGCGTCCCGGCTGAGGTCCTCGGCCAGGACGACGTTGTGCGGAAGGCCGATGACGTGCGGGTCGCTGTGGGCGTCGCTGTTGCCCATGGCGGGCAGCCAGGAACGGCCGCGGCTCCCGTCGCCGCCGCGCAGGGCGACGGCGAGTCCGGCGTCCCACGTGTCGACGGCCGACTCGTCGTCGTACGTCCAGGGCCCGTTCCACACCTCGACGGCGTCGGCCTGCTCGTAGCCGAACTTCCACTGGCAGGCGACGAACGGGCAGTACGGGTGCGCCGGCACCACCAGGCCGCCGTCGCGGCGGACCCGGCGGACGAAGCGCGGGTGCTCCTCGTCGCGGGAGCGGTAGCGCCAGTCGACGAACCGGCCGGGCTCCAGGCCCAGGGCCAGCCAGTGGCCGTTGCGGGTGGTGACCTCCTCGCCGGTGACGATCAGCAGGTCCGGGCCGGCCAGCGGGCCCCAGACGGCGTGCGAGGAGCTGGTGTTGTGGTCGGTCGAGACGATGAAGTCCAGACCGGCCGCGCGGGCCCCGGCGGCCACCTCCTCGGGCAGGCGGTGCCCGTCGGAGTGCACGGTGTGCAGGTGGCAGTCGCCCCGGTACCAGGCCCGCCCGCGGCCGCGGGCCCGTTCCGGCGGGTAGTGCGGAGTGAACTCCGGCCCCGGCTCGCCGAACCGGAGGGTGACCTGGACGTGGTAGTCCAGGCCCTGTGGAGCGACCTGGTACGGGCCGAGGACGATGTGCCAGGTGCCGGCATTGACCGGGCCGGGGAGGTAGCCGGGCGTGGCGGTGCCCCGGGAGAGGGCGAACTCGGTGCGGAAGCCGCCGGACCAGCCGCGGAAGCCGTCCCCGCCGAGGTCGGTGCCGCGCTCGTCGAAGATGCCGATGTCGCAGGAGTTGCCTGGGGTGCCGGTGGGGACCTGGGGCTTGTCGTAGCCGTAGGAGACGGCGATCTCGCGGACGCCGTCGGGGACCTCGACCGGGAGGAGGACGAAGTCGGGGGCGCCGGTGGGGAGGTGGCCGGTGAGGGTGAGGGTGCGGTCGCCGTTGGCCGGGCCGGGGGCGGGGGCCGCCGAGGCGGGACCGGCGGTGGAGGCGAGGCCGAGGGCGGTGGCGGCGCCGGTGGCGAGGCCGGTGCGGAGCAGGTCGCGACGGGCGGGGTGCGCCGGGTCCGTGGAGCGGGCCGGCTCCGTGGGGTGCGTCGGGGCGACCGGGGCGACTGGATCGGTGGGCATCGGGGGCCTCCGGGCTGGGGCGGGCGGGTCCGTCGGTCTGCCTACCCCGGGGGGTGAACCGGAGGTGAGGCGGCACCCACCGGGGTGGGGCGGCTCGGTGAAGGGGGACCGGACGTGGGCGGGGCGGCTTGCTTGAAGTGACGAATGGTCGGTTCATGGTCCTGTGGTCGGGCGCAGGGCACATGGCGATGGGTCGGTCGGGAGGCGGGTGTGGCGCTGAGTCGGCGAACGCTGCTGGCGGCGGTGGTGGCCGGGGGCACGCTGACGGGGTGCCGGGCGGGGCGGGGCGCGGCCGGCGGCGGGGCGGCCTCGGCGACGGTGTCGGCCGCTGGAGCGGTGCCCGCCCCGGGGGCGGGCACGCCTTCGGACGGCGTTTCCGCCGGTCCGTCCGTGAGTGCGTCCGTGAGTGCGTCCGCGAGTGCGTCGGCCGGTCCGTCGACGACGGCCGCCGCTGCCGCGCCCTCGGCGGTCCGGGAGCCGAGCCGGGCCGAGATGGTCCAGCGCTACCGGGCCCTGGCACCGAGCGAGTGGGGGCTGCGGGTCTCCGGGGTGATCACCGAGCTGCCGGAGGGCGAGACCGCGACGGCGTTGACCTTCGACGCCTGCGGCGGCCCCGGCGGGAACGGCTACGACGCCGACCTGATCGACTTCCTGCGGGAGAGGAAGGTCCCCGCCACGCTGTTCCTGAACACCCGTTGGATCGACGCCAACCCGGACGTCTTCGAGCGGCTCGCCGCAGACGGGCTGTTCGAGATCGGCAACCACGGCACCGTCCACCGTCCGCTCTCGGTGACCGGCCGTTCGGCGTACGGGATCGCCGGCACCGGCGGCGTCGGCGAGGTGTACGACGAGGTCGTGGGCAACGCCCACAAGCTGACCGGACTGCTCGGGCACCCGCCGAGGTTCTTCCGCTCCGGCACCGCGCACTACGACGACGTCGCCGCCCGGGTGGTCACCGACCTGGGGGAACGCGTGGTGGGGTTCGCCGTCAACGGGGACGGCGGGGCGACGCTGCCCGCCTCGGAGGTCCGACGGGAGGTGGCGTCGGCACCACCCGGGGCGGTCGTGATCGGGCACATGAACCGGCCGGGCGGCGGCACCGCCCCCGGTGTGGCGGCGGCGGTGCCGAGGCTGCTGGCGGAGGGGCGGCGGTTCGTCCGGCTGTCGGACGTGATGTGAGCCGCCGGGGTGTCAGACCCGGGGAGGCGCCGGGGCGTCAGGCCAGGCGGAGGCCGCCCGGGTGGCGCTCCTCGATGACGTCGACCAGCCGGTCGAAGACCGTCGGCCCCTTGCCGGCCCGGGCGTCGGCCAGCTCGGCCGCGACCTGCTCGCGGTTGGTGGGGTGGGCCCTGGCGAGCCGCCGCTCCAGCTGCCGGACCGTCTCCGGGTAGCCGAGCTCGCGGCGGGACACCTCGTGGTTGCGCCACTCGATGAGGAAGTCGCCGTCGTCGGGCGTGCCGAATCCGCCGCTCAGGCAGTCGGCGAAGGCGTCGAGGTTGCGGCCGAAGTAGCCGTCGACGCCGATCGTCCGCCCGACCACGTCCCAGAAGTCCTCCAGGGTGCCGATCTCGTTGCCGTCGATCACATAGGTCACCGTCACGCGGTCGAGGATATGCCGGGGCGGCGAACGGCCGGGTGATGGAGGGTTACGGTTACGCGCCCCCGATGAGCGGTTGGGGCCCTCCGAGCAACGGCTGCGGCTGCGGCTGCGCTGCGGCTACGGCTCGACGGCGATCGCGGTGGCGAGCAGCCCGTCGCGCACCGCCCAGCGGCCGTCGAAGCCGTCGAGGCGGCGGCCGCCGACCACCGGGCCGGGGACCAGCAGACGGGCGGAGAAGGTGCCGTCGGGGGAGAGGTCGAGTTCGGCCTCGTGGAAGTCCAGCCACAGCTCGGTCAACGGGAACCAGGCCTTGTAGACCGACTCCTTGGCACTGAACAGGATGCGGTCCCACGGCGTGCCGGGGCGCTCGGTGGTGAGCTCGGCCAGCCGCTGCTGTTCGACCGGCAGGGCGACGGCCTCCAGGACCCCGTCCGGGAGCGGCAGCGCGGGCTCCGCGTCGATGCCGACCGAGGCCAGGGTGCCGGCGCGGGCGACGGCGGCCGCGCGGAAGCCGTCGCAGTGGGTGAGGCTGCCGATCACGCCGTCCGGCCAGCTCGGCGCGCCGCGCAGACCGGGGACGAGCGGGCGGTACGGGACGCCGAGACGGCCGAGGGCGGTGCGGGCGCAGTGGCGGACGGTGGTGAACTCGCGGCGGCGCTTGTCCACGGCGCGGGCGATCACCGCCTCCTCGGCGGGCTCCAGCCGCGCCTCGGGCGGGTCGGCGTAGGCCACCTCGGTCACCACGACGTCCGGCAGCAGGTCCCCGATCACGCGTTCCCCCCTCGGTCGGCAGCGCGGGCGGTGCGCCGCGCGGGTCGAGCGTAACCCGGGCGGGTGGTGGCGGTCCGCGATCTTCGGGAATCGGGGGACCGGCCGGTGTGCGGCCCGGGGCCGGGGCCGGGGTGGCGGGATCGGCCGGTGGTCGGTCGGGCCGACAGGTCGCTACTGGCCGAGCGGGCGGGCGAAGTCCAGGCCGAGGCTGCCGAGAACGGGGAGTGCGCCGAGGTCGGTGACACCGGCGACCGGGATGCTGTAGCCCTGGTTCACCGTGCGCGGGGCCGCCGCAGCCGCCGGGTGCGCGGCGGCCGCGGAGGCGGTGAGGGCCGGGGTCAGGGTGACGCCGAGGAGCAGGGCCGCGGCGAGTGCGGTGCGCATGGGACGGCCTCCGGAGCGGGCTTCGGGTGACGACCCGTCAACCCCCACCATGGCGCCGCGGTCACGCATCTTCGCCCTTTCGGCCGCATTGGTAAAGATCCTTGCCTTGTGTCCATGGCAACACCGCGAAGGTCTGGACCATGCCGAGGTGGAGCGCATACGTTCCCGTCACCGGGCGGGCAGCGGGAGCCCGATCGCCGAACTGCGGCGCAGCTTCGGCGAGTTGCGTCTGTCATGCTCATGATCTCCGCCCGGGACCGTCGAACCGGAGGGAACGAACCATGCGCGCCATCGGCAAGAACCTCAGGATCCTCGCAGGCGCCCCGCTCGCGGCCGCCGCCCTCGTCGCGCTGACGGCCGGCTCCGCCGGCGCCGCGATACCGGTCAACAAGCCCATGACCGGGAAGGCCACCTACTACAACGACGCCGGGTACGGCGCTTGCGGCACCCGGATCAACGCCTCCAGCCAGATGCTGGTCGCCGTCTCCCACACCTGGTGGACCTCCGCCAATCCCAACAACGACCCGCTCTGCAAGGGCATCTCGGTCAAGGTCACGTACCAGGGCAAGACCGTCACCGTCCCGGTGAAGGACCAGTGCCCGTCCTGCGACTCCACCCACATCGACCTCAGCCAGCCCGCCTTCGCCAAGCTGGCCCCGCTGGGCAAGGGCGTGATCGACGGCCTCACCTGGCAGTTCGTCAAGTCCGGGGCGAACGGCAAGGCCGTCGCGCTGTCCGAGCCGGTCACCGGCTCGACCATCGGCTGACGTTCCCGGCAGCCGCCGCCGTGCCCCGCCCCCGGACGCGCCCGGGGGCGGGCCGACGTGTTCACCGGCGGTCCGTCGATGCGGCCGCGGCCGCCGAGGCGGGCAGTTGCGGGGCCATGGCCAGCAGGAGTTGGACCGCGGGCGAGGCCGTGCGGGGGGCGTGAGCGAGGCCCAGCGTGACCGTGGGCACCGGGCGGGTCAGCCGGCGCAGGCTCACTCCCGGAATCCGGAAGACCCGGGCCCGGCCCTCCGGAATGGGCGCGATGCCGTGACCGGCCGCCACCGCCAGCAGCAACTGTTCGTCGTCCGGCTCCTCGCGGACTATCCTCGGCGGCCGGTCGGGCCACAGCTGTCCGGTGATCGACGCGTGCATCCCGGGGCCGTTGTCGCGCGGCCACAGCACCACCGGTTCGTCGCCGATGCGGCTGCGGTCGACCCGGCCGCGACCGTGGGCCAGCGGGTGGCCGGACGGGACCGCCAGCAGCAGCTCCTCCTCGGCGAGGATCCGGCAGGCCAGTCCGGGGACGTCCAGCGGCGGACGGACGAAGGCCGCGTCCAGCCGCCCGGCGAGGAGCTCCCTGACGTTGTGGGCCGTCCAGCCGGTCTGCAGGGCGACGCCCACCCGGGGATAGCGTTCGCGGAACTCGCTCATCAGGGCGTCGCAGACGCCCCCGCGGGCGGATCGGGTGTACGCCACCCGCAGGCGCCCCTGCTGCCCCCGCGCGACGGCCGTGATCCGCCGGTCGGCCTCGGCCACCTGGCGCAGCAACTGCCGGGCCTCCTCGGCGACCGCGCCGCCGATCGGGGTCAACGTGCACCCCCTGCTGGTGCGTTCGACCAGCCGCACGCCGAGCTGCCGCTCCAGCGCCTGGATCTGCTGGCTCAGCGCCGGCTGCGCCACCCGCAGTCGGCGGGCGGCCCGGGTGAAGTTCAACTCCTCGGCCAGTACGGAGAAGTAGCGCATTCGGCGAAGGTCCACCGGTTGATGGTAGGGCCGCACCGCCGTCCGCGTCCCGGACCGGCGGCCGGGCTGACCGCGCGTGATAAGGGCGCCTTATCGCCGGGGGACCGAACCGGTCTTGGACGCCGCACGGGTCGTCCCGCTTCCCTGGGACCGAGGGCTCGTCGTCAGGTGAGGTGGAGGGGATCGGCGTGGACGTCGTCGTCATCGGCAGTGGGGTCATCGGGCTCACCACGGCCCTGCGGCTCCAGGAACTGGGACTGCGTGTCGTGGTGGTGACGGCGGACGGACTGCTGTCGACCGTCTCGGCCGTCGCGGCGGCCGTCTGGTACCCGGTGGGGGTGGAGGCCGGCGACCGGGTGGCGAACTGGTCCGCCGCCACCTTCGCCGAATTCACCCGGCAGGCGCGGGCCGGCGTGCCCGGCGTCGTCATGCGCGACACCCGGATGCCCGCGCACCGGCGGCAGGGCGACGCCGTGCCCTGGTGGGGCGCCGGAGTGCCGGACCTGCGACGCATGGAGCCGTCCGAGCTCGCCCCGGCGTACGCGGACGGCTGGCGGTTCACCGCCCCGACGGTCGAGATGCCGCTCTACCTTCCGTGGCTGCTCGGCCGCTTCCTCGACGGCGGCGGCGAGGTCGTCCACCGGCGGCTCGACACCCTCCGCCAGGCCCGCGTCTGGGCGCCCGTCGCCGTCAACGCCGGCGGGCTCGGCGCACGGCAGCTGTGCGGGGACGACGCGGTGCGGCCGGTGCGCGGCCAGCTCGTCCTGGTGCGCAACCCCGGTCTGCGGACCTCGCTGCGGATCCAGGACGACCCGGCCGGATACACCTACGTCCACCCCCGGAGCCGGGACGTCGTGCTGGGCGGCACCTTCGAGGAGGGGGCGTGGGACCTCGCGCCCGACCACGAGGCGGCCGAGGCTGTCCTCGCCCGGTGCGCGGCACACGTCCCCGAACTGCGCGGGGCCGAGATCGTCGGCCGTCCGGTGGGGCTGCGTCCGGACCGCCGGGGCGGGGTGCGGCTGGAGGCCGGGAACGGCGGGGGCGGGCTCCGGACCGTGCACAACTACGGGCACGGCGGGGCGGGGGTGACGTTGAGCTGGGGGTGTGCGGACGCGGCGGCGGAGCTGGTGGCGGCGGCGCTCCGCTGACGGCTCGACACGCTCCGAGCGGGCGCCGCCCCGGGCCGCGGCCCAGCGGGCACGGGCACACTGGGGTGACGGGTGGGCGTTCCGCCGGTGGTGAGAGGGGAGTTCGGGAGATGGCCGAGGCCGGGAAGCCGGTGCTGTACGTCGTGGTGTGTGCGGCGGGGGTCGCCGGCGGGGTGGGGGAGCTGATCGCGGCGGCGCAGGGGCGGGGCTGGCAGGTGGGGGTGGTGGCGACGCCACTCGCCACCGGGTTCGTGGACGTCGCGGCCATCGAGGAGCGGACGGGGTATCCGATCCGTTCGGCCTGGCGGAAGCCCGGGGAGCCTCGGCCGTTGCCGGACCCGGACGCGCTCGTGGTGGCCCCGGCGACGTTCAACACGATCAACAAGTGGGCCGCCGGGATCTCGGACACCCTCGCGCTCGGGATCCTCTGCGAGTCGTACGGGTGGGGGATTCCGGTGGCGGTCCAGCCGTGCCTCTCCGCGGCTCAGGCCGCGCATCCGGCGTACGAGGAGAGCCTGACCAGGTTGCGGGGGATGGGCGTGCGGATCGCCGAGTCCGTGCCGGGGGCGTTCAGCTGGACGCGGGTGCTGGAACTCATCGAGGTCTGACAGGGTGCCTGGTCCCGGGGCCGGATCCTGGCAGGGTGGGGGGTGGTTCGCCGTGACCGGCCCGGGATAGCGTCCGGGCAGGTCGGCGATGGCGTGGGAGGTTCCGGTGGCGGCGGTCAACGGTGGGGTGTCGTTCTGGTACGCGGCGGGCGGGGTGCCGCGGCCGGGGCCCGCGCTGCCGGGGGACGCCGATGTGGACGTCTGCGTCGTCGGGGGCGGGTACACCGGGCTCTGGACCGCCTACTACCTGAAGAAGGCCGAACCCTCCCTGCGGATAGCCCTGTTGGAGCGCCGCTTCTGCGGGTACGGCGCTTCGGGGCGCAACGGCGGGTGGCTGTACAACGGCTTCGCGGGGCGGGGAGCCTTCGCGCGGAAGTACGGGCGCGGCCGCGCCGCCGCGATGCAGCGGGTGATGGACGAGGCCGTCGGGGAGGTGGCCTGCACGGCGGCCGCCGAGGGGATCGAGGCGGACGTCGTCCGCGGCGGTGTGCTCGAAGTCGCCCGCAGTGGACCTCAGTTGGAACGGCTGAAAGCGTACGTCGCGGCCGAGCGAGGCTACGGCGACGGGCGGGTGGAGGAGCTCGGCGCGAAGGAGACCGCGGAGCGGATCGCGGTCGCCGGGGCGGTCGGCGGGGCCTGGTCCCCGTACGGTGCCCGGATCCAGCCGGCGAAGCTCGTCCGGGGTCTGGCGCGGGTGGTGCGGGGCCTCGGAGTCGAGGTGCACGAGGGCACGCCCGTCAGCGCGATCCTCCCCGGTGACGCCCACCGCCGCCCCCGGGCCGTCACCCCGCACGGGACCGTCACCGCCGACCACGTCCTGCGCGCCACCGAGGGGTTCACCGCCGGGCTGCCCGGCGAGCGGCGCACCTGGCTGCCGATGAACTCCGCGATGGTCGCCACCGAGCCGCTGCCCGCCGACTTCTGGGCGCGGGCCGGCTGGCAGGGCCGGGAGGTGCTGGGGGACTTCGCGCACGCCTACATGTACGCCCAGCGCACGGCGGACGACCGGATCGCGCTCGGCGGGCGGGGCGTGCCGTACCGGTTCGGCTCGCGCACGGACTCGGACGGGAGCACCCAGGTGGAGACCGTGCTCCAGCTGCGGCGGATCCTCGACCGGTTCTTCCCCGCTGCCGCGCACGCCCGGATCGACCACGCGTGGGCGGGCGTGCTGGGTGTGCCCCGGGACTGGTGCGCGACGGTCGAACTGGACCGGGTGAGCGGGCTCGGCCGGGCGGGCGGGTACGTCGGCAGCGGGGTGACCACCACGAACCTGGCCGGCCGCACCCTGCGCGACCTGGTGCTCGGGCGGGACACCGAGCTGACCGCCCTGCCATGGGTGGGGCACACGGTGCGGCGCTGGGAGCCGGAGCCGCTGCGCTGGTTGGGGGTGCGGGCGATGTACGCCGCGTACCACGCCGCCGACCGGCAGGAGGCGGCCGGGCGGACCGGGACCTCGCCGATCGCCCGGGCGGCGGACCTGGTGTCCGGGCGGCACTGAATCGGCAGTACTGACTCGTCGGCGCTGACCCGGCGGCGCCGGCTCCGCCGCCCTCGGGCGCCGTTCGGCCGAGTCGTGCTGCGGGGCGGCCGGGAAGCGGACGCCACGACCTCGCGCCGGTGCGGGCCGCGCCCGGCCGGTTCTGGCCGAGCGCCCTGCGCGGCATCCGCCTCCGCAAGGCGCGGTGGCGGGGAGCCTGGTAGCAGATTTGTGCCGGACGGTAGTCGATCTTGCTCGGCGGGTCGGCGATACCACCCGTTCTGCTTACCGCGTTCGGCTGACGGGGCATATTGTGTACTCCCGCAAACTACTCCGATGGAAGTCAGTTTCCCGTCACCGTCCGAAAACCTTCTGCGGACCCGCGTCGACTGGGATAGCGTCGATGGCGTCGGGGGGCCGACACCGATGACGGTGTATTCGAACGTCAGTTACCGGGCCGTAGCGGCCCGAATTGGTCCTGGAGAAAAGAATGCGGAATTCACCGGAGGAGAGCCGGTCGGACGCCATCGACGATCTGCAGCTCGCAGTCGAATCGCTGGCGGCCTTCCCGGCCCGTAACGCGGCCGGAGCGGCCGATATCACCGAACGCCTCGCCGCGGTCGCCCAACTCTGCCGGTCGGTCGACGTGGTGCTGGACAGCCTGGTCGTCCAGGCGGCCGCGGAGGCCGCCGAGGAGGGCTGGACGGCCGCCCGGATGGCGGCCGAACACTCCGGCTACTACGCCAGGTTGCAGCGGGCTCTGCTCCCCACCGGCGCCGGCGCCGGGCTGACGAAGCAGTGAGCGCGCTGCACCCGGGCGTGCACGTGCTGTCCTGCCCCACCCGGTGGAGCGACGTCGACGAGAACGGACACATCAACAACGCCCGGCTGGTCGGCTACATCCAGGAGGGGATTTACGACCTGTTCTGCCACCACGCGACCGCCGTGCGGGAATCGCTGTTCCCGTCCGGATTCATTATCGCCCGGCACGAGATCGATTATCTGGAGCAGTTGCACCACCGCCCCGAGCCGTTGTCGGTGCGGTTGACCGTGGAACACCTCGGGCGGAGTTCCGCCCATGTCGAGGTGAATGTCTGCCGCGAGCCGCGCACCTTTATGCGGGCGCGGACCGTGGTCGTGGCGCGGGACCGGGAATCCGGCCGCTCGCGCAAACTCAGCCCGAACGAGCGGCGCTTTCTGTCGGCGTTTATGTCGGACTCGGTCGTCGACCGGGTGCCGGACACGGTCCGTGGCGACACCGTGGTCGCCGTCGCGCAGCCGATGGCGCCGGCCCAGCGGGCGGCGGCGCGCTCCGGTGCGGGGGTGGGTTCACCGCGCGGCTCGCGCAGAAGGGTACGTACCTCGGCGGGCTGACCAGCGCGCTTCCGTGCCGGTGACGGCACGGGCCGGCGGCGTGATCGACAACGGCGTCGATCCGCCAGGCCGGTCCCGGCTCCGGTTCCAGCTCCGCTCCTGGTCCCGGCCCGGCCCGGTCGTGCTCACGGCCCTGCCCGGGCTCCGGCGGCAGGGTTCCGTTCGGCCTCCGGACTTCCGCCGGACCGGCGGGTCCGGCCCCGGCCGGACCGCAGTACGCTGAGCAGCACGGGAACCGGTACGTCTCCCGGCGGTCACGGGCCGCGATGAGGCAGGCCCCCGGCCCCTCGGCCGCCGCTCGCCCGGCCGGTCCCGCCGACCGGAAGGAGGATGCGATGACCATCTCCTGGGAGGACTTCCTCGCCCGCGTCGTGGAGCGCGGTGAGTACCGCGGCGAGGCCGAGGCGGACCACGCCGTGCGGGTCGTTCTCGCCCTGCTGGGCGAGCACCTGGTGGGCGCGGACCGGTTGGACCTCGCCGACGCGCTGCCGGGGACGTACGCCTCGCTGCTCCGGGACGCCCAACCGGCCGCCGAGCCGCTGACCGCCGAGCGCTTCGTGGAGGCCGTGGTCGGCTGGATCGACGGGGCCACGCCGGCGACGGCACAGTGGGACATCGGGGCGGTGCTCAGCACCGTGGCCGACCTCGTCCCGGGGGAACTGATCGACCGCGTGGTCGAGCAACTGCCGGACGGCTACGACCTGTTGTTCGGGCATCCGCTGCCGGCCTGAGCCCGGCGGACGCCGACGTCGGACCGGCCCGTCGCCGCGGGCGAGGCCAAGTCACCGCAGGGGCCTGCCGGTCGGCCCGCCTCCGGAACGGCTCCCGGGAGCTGCCGGTCAGCACCCCGGCCGGCAGGCCCGCCGGACCGAGGACCGGACGGCAAGGCACCAGGACGGCTCAGCGGCAGAGCGCGGCCGCGCCGATCAACCCGGCGTCGGTGCCGAGTTCGGCGCGGCGCACGTCCAGCCCGCGGACGTACGGGAGGGCGGCGTAGCGGTCCAGGTGGCGGGCGAGCGGGGCGAACAGTACGTCGCCGGCGGTGGCGACGCCGCCGCCGATGACCACCCGGTGCAGGTCGACCAGGGCGGCCGTCGCGGCGATCCCGGCGGCCAGTGCCCGGGCGGCCCGGTCGAAGGAGGCCAGCGCGACCGGGTCGCCCGCGGCGGCCGCCACGGCCACGGCGCGGGCGGTGCGGTCCTCGCCCGGCGGCCGCCAGCCGTCGGCGACGGCCCGCCGGGCGATCGCGGTGCCGCTGGCCAGGCCCTCCAGGCAGCCGCGGGAGCCGCACGGGCAGGGGTCGCCGTCCAGCTCGACGGTGATGTGGCCGAGGTGTCCGGCGTTGCCGCTGGGCCCGGGCCGCACGGCGCCGTCCAGCACCAGGCCGGCGCCGACGCCGGTGGACACCACCAGGCAGAGCGCGTTGTCCGCGCCCCGGGCCGCGCCCCGCCAGTGCTCGGCGGCGGCCATCGCCACGCCGTCCCCGGCGAGGCGGACGGGCAGCCCGCAGGTGGCCACCGCCGGGTGCGCGGCGACCTCGGCGACCAGCGGGAAGCCGCGCCAGCCGGGGATGTTGACCGGGCTGACGGTGCCGCGGGCGAGGTCGACCGGGCCGGCGCTGCCGATGCCGACGGCCGTCACGGCGGCCCAGTCGGCCGTACCGGCGAGCCGGTCCAGCACCTCGTGCACGACGGCGAACACGGCCGGGCCGGGTTCGGCGGCCGGGGTGGGCAGTTGGAGCCGGTGCCGCAGCCGTCCGTCGCCGTCGACCAGCGCCCCGGCGATCTTGGTCCCGCCGATGTCGACGGCGGCGAACAGGGGGGTGGGCGGCATGGCGGGCTCCAGGAGGGTCGCAGGGGGCGGCGCCCCGGCCGCGCGGGGCCGGGACGCCTTTACGGTACGTCGGTCAGCCGGCCGCGCTGAGCCGCAGGGTGACCAGTTCGAACGGCCGCAGCGCCAGCCGCACCGCGCCGTCCTCCACCGTCACCTCGCCGCGGGTGCCGTCCCAGGGCCGTTCCAGCAGGTCGCAGGGCACCGCGCCGGCCAGCGGGAAGGAGGTGGTGAGCCGGCCGCGGGCGCGCCCGCCGCCCGCCTCGTAGACCCGGACGACCAGGTCGCCGCTGCGGTCGTCGGCGAGCTTGACCGCGCTGACCACCAGGGCGTCGTCGTCCAGCTCGACCAGCGGCGCGACCCGCTCGGCGGTGCCGGTGACCCGCCGCTCGGGCAGGCCGATCCGGTAGCCCTCGCGGACGGCGTCGGCGATCGCCGCGCCCGGGACGAGCGCGTGCCGGAAGCGGTGCACTCCCTGGTCGGTCTTCGGGTCGGGGAAGCGCGGGGCGCGCAGCAGGGAGAAGCGGACCGTGGTGGTGGTCCCGCCGTCGGCCGGGCGCACGGTGCGGGTGACGTCGTGGCCGTAGGTGGAGGCGGTCACCAGGGCCACGCCCCAGCCGGGCTCCTCCAGGTGGACGAAGCGGTGGTTGCAGGCCTCGAACTTGGCCGCGTCCCAGCTGGTGTTGGTGTGGGTGGGCCGGTAGAGGTGGCCGAACTGGGTCTCGGCGGCGTAGCGCTCGGTGTGGACGTCCAGCGGGAAGGCGGCCTTGAGGAACTTCTCGGTCTCGTGCCAGTCGACCTCGGTGTCGATGTCCAGGCGCTGTTCGCCGGCCCTCAGGGTGAGGACCTGGACGACGGTGGAGGAGCCGAAGGAGCGGGCGATGCGGACGGCGGCCACGTCGTCGGATGCGGAGGCGGTGAGCGAGTCCACGCCGGTCAGGTCGGTGACGGTGTTGCGGTAGAACTGGTCGACGTCCCAGGCGTCCCACATGTTGGGGAAGTCGGGGTGCAGTTGCAGCAGGTTGGCCCGGCTGCCGGGGGCGACGGTCTCGCGGCCGCTGGACAGCTCGACGACCGAGCCGATCAGGCCGTCCGCCTCGACGGTCACCTCCAGCAGGCCGTTGCGCAGGGTGAAGCCGCCCTCGGGCCGCTCGACGACCGTGCAGCCGTCCTCCGCGGGGGCCACCACGGCCGCCCCGCCCGCCGGGACGGCCGAGCGGGCGTGCGGCGCCGCGTTGAACACCAGCTCGCGCCCGCCCGCGGCCTCCCCTGCCAGGGCCTGCTGAGCGCCGCCGATCAGCTCCTCCAGCTCCTGCGCCAGGGCCGCGTACGTCCCCTCCGCCTCGCGGTGCACCCAGGCGATCGAGGAGCCGGGGAGGATGTCGTGGAACTGGTGCAGCAGCACGGTCTTCCAGATCCGGTCCAGCTGCTCGTACGGGTACGCCGCGCCGGTGCGCAACGCGGCGGTGGAGCACCAGAGTTCGGCCTCGCGCAGCAGGTTCTCGCTGCGCCGGTTGCCCTGCTTGGTCCTCGCCTGGCTGGTCAGGGTGGCCCGGTGGAGTTCGAGGTACAGTTCGCCGACCCAGACCGGCGGGTTCGGGTACTCGGCCTCGGCCTTGGCGAAGAACTCGGCGGGCTTCTCCCAGCGGACGGTGGCCGAGCCCTCCAGATTGCGCAGCCGGGCGGCCTTGGCGACCATCTCGCGGGTCGTCCCGCCGCCGCCGTCGCCCCAGCCGGTCGGCGCGATCGAGTGCCGGGCCACCCCCTTGTCCTTGAAGTTCCGTGCCGCGTGGGCGATTTCGCTGCCCTTCATGGAGCAGTTGTAGGTGTCCACGGGCGGGAAGTGGGTGAAGACGCGGGTCCCGTCGATGCCCTCCCAGAGGAAGGTGTGGTGCGGGAACCTGTTGACCTGGCTCCACGAGATCTTCTGGGTCAGCAGCCACTTGGAGCCCGCGTTGCGGATGATCTGGGGCAGGCCGCCGGTGAAGCCGAAGGTGTCCGGCAGCCAGGCCTCGTGGCTCTCGACCCCGAACTCCTCCAGGAAGAACCGCTTGCCGTGCACGAACTGCCGGGCCATCGCCTCCGAGCTCGGCATGTTGGTGTCGGACTCGACCCACATGCCGCCGGCCGGCACAAACCGGCCCTCGGCCACCGCCTTGCGGACCCGCGCGTACACCTCGGGGCGGTGCTCCTTGATCCAGGCGTACTGCTGCGCCTGGGACATGGTGTAGAGGAAGTCCGGCTCGTCCTCCAGCAGGGCGGTCATGTTGGCGGTGGTGCGGGCCACCTTGCGCACCGTCTCGCGCAGCGGCCACAGCCAGGCGGTGTCGATGTGGGCGTGGCCGATCGCACTGATCCGGTGCGCGGACGGCGCGGCGGGCGCGGCCAGTACGGCCGTGAGCTCCGAACGGGCCGCCTCCGCCGTGCCGTTGACGTCCTGGAGGTCGATCGCGTCCAGGGCCCGTTCCACCGCGCGCAGGACCTCCCAGCGGCGGGCGCCGTCCACCGGCAGCTCGGCCATCAGCTCGCCGAGCACCTCCAGGTCCATGGAGAGCTGCCAGACCGTGTCGTCGAAGACCGCGAGGTCCATCCGGGCGAGCCGGTACTGCGGCTGGTCGCCGGCCGTCTCCCTGTCGCCCAACACGGTCGGCAGGAAGGGGTGGTAGTCCAGGATGACCGGGTTGGCGGCGGCTTCGACGTGCAGCAGCACCGGCTCGCCGCCTGTCGCCGGGGCGGCGATCCGCACCCACTGGTTGCGCGGGTTGAGGCCCTTCACCGGGCTGCCGTCCGGGCGGTAGACCAGGCCCTCGCACTGGAAGCCGGGCATGTTGGCGTCGAAGCCGAGGTCGATCAGCGCCTCGACCGTCCGGCCGGCCCAGGCCTCGGGCACGGTGCCGGAGACGGTCAGCCAGCTGGTGCTCCAAGGCGCGCCCCAGGCGTCGCCGACCGCGATGGGGGTGCGCGGCGCGGCCAGGCCCTCGGCGACCGGGACGGGGTCGCCGGGGGCGGTCCAGATGCCGACCTCCAGCGGGACGGACTCGGGGTGGACCGCCGCGAGGATGCGCTCCTCCAGGACGCGCTTGAGGCGGGACTCGACGAGGGTGCGGTCATCGTGCATGTCGGCAGGCTCCGTTGCGTGGCGAGGGACAGCGCTGTCTAGAGAGAACGTACGTCGGAGGGGTGGACCACCTCGGTGATGCCGCGCGCGGCCAGGTGTGCCCGGTCCCCGGCGCGTTCGGCGAGCACGGTGGTCGGGCGGGCCCCGGCCTCGGCGAGGCGCATGAAGGCCTCGTACACCGCCCCGCCGGGGCCGCAGACCGACCGGCGCGGCGAGGTGACCTCGTCCCCGGTGGCGACCACCACGGCGGTGCTGCGCGGCTCGGGCGGCTGCCAGCCTCGGCGGGCCTCGGCGGCGGCCTCGGCGAGCCGGGCACCGGCCGGTTTGACGGCCCGCCCGGTGGTCAACAGGCCGAGGTCGTACTCCAGTTCGGGGAAGTCGGCGAGCGAGCGGTCCACGTCGTGGGAGCACCACCAGGTGACGCCCCAGAGGTCCGGGCAGTCCAGCACGGCCTCGACGGTGGCACCGGTGAAGCGGGCCGCGTCCTCGGCGGTGATGTGCGGGGCGGGTGCGCCGACCTCCTGGAGCCAGACCGGACGGGCCGGGTCGTCGGCCCAGGCCTTGGAGAGCTCGACCAGGTAGGCGGCGTGCTGGGCGGTGGCCGTGGAGCGGGCGCCGTAGCGCTGGGCGGTGCCGTTGAACACCCAGGAGTGCACGGCGGTGGCGGTGCCCAGGCGGGCCGAGTGCCAGGGCGTGAACGGGTGCCCGTCCAGGTACCAGGCCGCGTCGTACGAGGCGTGCAGGTGCAGCCGTCCGGGCGCGCCGCGCTCGCAGGCGGCGAGCATCCGGCGCAGCCAGGCCTCGGCCTCGGCAGGGGTGGCCTCGTCCGGGTCGGGGTGCGGACCGCCGGAGAACTGGTTGACCTCGTTGCCGAGCGTCATGCCGAGGAAGTTCGGGCGCTCGCGCAGTGCTCCGGCGAGGGTGCGCAGGTAGGCGGCCTGGCCGTCGAGGACCGCGGGGTCGGTGAAGATGTTGCGGCGGTGCCAGGTCCGGGTCCAGGACGGCAGGAAGTCGAAGCTGGACAGGTGGCCCTGGAGACCGTCCACCGCGACGTCGAGGCCGCGTTCGCCGGCCGCGTCCACCAGGGCCGTCAGCTGTTCGACGGCGCGCGGGCGGATCAGGGTGCGGTTGGGCTGGAACAGCGGCCAGAGCGGGAAGACCCGGACGTGGTCCAGGCCGAGGGCGGCGATGGAGTCGAGGTCGGCGCGCACGGCGTCGAGGTCGAAGTCGAGCCAGTGGTGGAACCAGCCGGCGCTGGGGGTGTAGTTGACGCCGAAACGCGGAGCTCGGGGAACGGTGGTCACGGGGGCATCCTCGACTGAGCTGGGGCCTGCGGGAGACGGGCTCATCCCTTGACGGCTCCCTCCTCGACGCCCTTGAAGAAGAATCGCTGGCAGACGGCGAACACCACGACGATCGGCAGGAAGGCGATCACGGTGCCGGCCGCGATCAGCCGGGGGTTGGCGGAGAAGGTGCCGTTGAGGTACTGGAGTCCGACGGTGAGGGTGTACTTCTGCGGGTCGTTGAGCACGATCAGCGGCCAGAGGAAGTCGTCCCAGGCGCCGATGAAGGTGAAGATGACGATCACACTGAGCATGCCGCGCACGTTCGGCAGGCCGATGTGCCACAGTCGCTGCCAGACGTTGGCGCCGTCGACCAGCGCGGCCTGGTCCAGTTCGGTGGGCACGGCGGCGAAGGCGGTGCGCATCAGCAGCACGTTGAGCATGGCGATCGCCCCGGGCAGGGCGACGCCGAGCAGACTGTCGGCCAGGCCGAGTGCGCGCACCAGCACGTACTGGGAGACGATGGTGACCTCGCCGGGCAGTACGAGGGTGGCCAGGAACAGTCCAAGGAGCAGCCTGGCGCCGCGGAAGCGCAGCCGGGCCAGGGCGAACCCGGCCAGGGTGCAGCCGACCACGTTGCCGGTGATGCAGACGGCGGCGACGATCACCGAGTTGAGGGCGTAGGTCCACACCGGGATGGTGTCGGCGACCTGGCCGTAGTTGCCGGTGGTGGGCTGGTCGGGCAGGAAGCTCGGGGTGCGGGAGTAGACGTCCTCCCCCGCGCCCTTGAGGGAGGTGGACAGCTGCCACAGGAAGGGGCCGATCACCAGGAGCAGGACGAGCAGGAGCAGCAGGTAGCGGGCCGCGGTCCGGGCGGGGGAGGGGGTGTCGAAGCCGCGCGCCGGCTTCGTGCGGACGGGCGCGGTGCGGACGGTGGTTCCGGGTTCGCGGACGGTGGTCACGGGTCAGGCCGCCTTCCGGTTCAGCCGCAGCAGTAACAGCATCGGGCCGAGGGTGATGACGAACAGCATCAGGCTGAGCGCGGAGGCGTAACCCAGGTGGCCGTTGAAGCCGCGGCTGTACATCTGGATCAGCATCACCACCGACATGTCGCGGCCGCCGGGGCCGCCCAGGCCGTTGGAGAGCACGTACAGCTCGGAGAAGACGCGCAGCGAGCTCACCGAGACGAGGGCGGAGATCAGCACCATGGTCGGGCGCACCCCCGGCAGGGTGACGTGCCAGAAGCGGCCCAGCGGGCTCGCGCCGTCCACGGCCGCCGCCTCGTGCAGTTCGCGCGGGACGTTGGCGAGGGCGGAGAGGTAGATGACCATGTAGTAGCCCAGGCCCTTCCAGACGGTCAGGGCGATCGCGCTGAACAGCAGCAGCCAGCGGTCGGTGAGGAAGGGGACCGGGGAGTGGGCGAGGCCGCTCTGCCGGAGCAGGCCGTTGACCAGGCCCCGGTCGTCCAGCACCCAGCCCCAGATCAGCGCCACCACGACGGCGGAGGCGATCACCGGGGTGTAGAAGGCGGTGCGGAAGAAGGTGATGCCGGGGATGGGGCGCTGGACGAGCAGGGCGAGCAGCAGGGGGAGGACCGTGAGGAGGGGGAGGCAGACCAGCATGAAGACGATGCTGTTGAGCAGGGCGTCGGCGAGCTGGGCGTCGTCGAACAGCCGGCCGTAGTTCTCCAGGCCGGTGAACCGGCCGCCGCCGATCGGCTTGGCGTTGGTGAAGGAGAGGATCACCGTGTTGACGGCCGGCCAGAGGTTGAGGACGGCCAGCCAGACCATTGCGGGGCCGGCGAGCAGCCACGGGGTGAACCAGCGCCGGTGGGTCATGCTGTCGCCTTCCTGGGGCGGGGCCTTCCGGGGGCCGGGAGTGCGGGGCGTTCCGGGGCCCGTGGTACGGGGCCGCCCGGGGTTGCGGGCCGTAGTACGGGGCCGCCCCGGATCACGGGGGTGCGGGGCGTTCCCGGGGGCGGCGGGCGTGGGGGAGGCCCGCCGCGTCGCCGGTCGGGGCTCCGGGCGTGGTGGGGGTCAGCCCTTGAGCAGCTTGTCGCACTGCTCGACGGCGGTGTCCAGGGCCTGCTTGGAGCTGGTCCGGCCGCTGATGGCGAGGGCGAACTGCTGTTTGACGACGGTGCCCATCGCGTCGTCCACCTCGACCGGCTGGATCAGCCTGGCCTTGGCCAGCGAGGCGAAGGCGATCACCTTGGCGTCGCCCGCGTTGGTGCCGTCGCTCCTGCTGAAGAACGGGTCGTCGGCGGAGGCCTTGGTGGACGGGAAGACGCTGGTCAGGTGGGCGAAGGCGGCCTGGTTCTCGGGGCTGGTGACCCAGCGGGCGAGGGCGACCGCGGCGGCCGGGTTCTTGGTGTTCCTGGGGATGGACAGTCCCTGGACGTACAGCGGCGGGGTGCCCATCGCGGGGGAGGCGACGACCTTCGGCGCGAGGGTCGGGTTGTCGGTGGCGAGGCTGGTGATGTAGTTGCCGCCGCCGGTGGTCCAGGCCACGGTGCCGGAGCTGAAGAGCTTGGAGTTGCCGGCGTAGGTGTCGGTGAGGACCCCGTTCGGCATCAGGCCCTCCTTGAAGGCGTCGCGGTACTTGTCGAGCAGCGCGGCGGCCTCGGGGGTGTTGAAGGTGAAGGACTTGCCGTCGTCGGCCATGATCTTCACGCCGATGTCGTAGAGGTCGCCGAGGCCCGGCTTGCGGCTCATCAGGTAGTCCTGGCCGCCGGACTTCTCCTTCATCACCCGGGCCTGGGCGATGAGTTCGTCCAGGGTGGTCGGGGGCTTCTTCGGGTCCAGGCCGTCCTTCGTGAGGAGCTCCGAACTCCAGTAGTCGACGTCGGTGTTGAGATACCAGGGGTAGCCGAAGGTGCCCTGGTAGCCGTTGTAGCGGTAGGCCTCCACGCCGCCGGCCACGTACTCGTCGGCGAGCTTGGGGTCGGCCTTGGCGACGTCCAGCAGGACGTCCTTCCTGGCGAGCGGGAAGGCGAAGTCCGGCGGGAGGTTGACCACGTCGGGCAGGGTGCCGGAGGCGGCCTGGCTGAGCACCTTGTCGGAGTAGCCCTCGCCGGGCTGGTCCAGCCAGTCGACCTCGAGGCCGGGGTACCTCTTCTTGAAACCGTCGATCACGCCCTGCATGTAGTCGGTGAACTTCGGCTTGAGCGCCCAGGTCTGGATCGAGACCTTGCCCTTGACCTCGCCGGCGGCGGCCGCACTCGCCACGCCGTCGCTGCTCTTGCTGTCTCCGGAGCCGAGTCCGCAGCCGGTGAGGGCCGCGGCGGTGAGGGCCGTCGTCGTCAGTGCCGCCCAGATTCTTCGCATGAGTGTCTCCCGGTCCTGGGGGTGGGTGGGGGATCGCGCCGAGCTCGGGGGTGGGTGGGTTCTTCGGTCGGGTCGTGTTTCGGAAACGACGTACTAAACCGGTCTAGCTCTGGCAGGGACTATGCTCCGGCCTAAACTTGGCTGTCAAGAGAAGGAGTCGGGTCCCGTGGGCAGACCGACGATCGCCGACATCGCGCGCCGGGCCGGCGTCTCCAAGGGCGCGGTCTCCTTCGCGCTCAACGGCCGACCGGGCGTCAGCGAGGCGACCAGGGACCGGATCCTGCGGGTCGCCGAGGAGATGAACTGGCGGCCCCACCATGCCGCGCGCGCCCTCGGCGGGGCCCGGTCCGACGCCGTCGGCCTGGTGATCGCCCGCCCCGCCCGCACCATCGGCGTCGAACCCTTCTTCAGCCACCTCCTCTCCGGGCTGCAGGCGGTGCTCTCGGCCAGCTCGGTCGCGCTGCACCTGATGGTCGTCGAGGACACCGCCGCCGAGATCGAGGTCTACCGGCGCTGGGCCTCCGAGCACCGGGTCGACGGCTTCGTGGTGGTGGACCTCCAGGTCAGGGACCCGCGGCTGCCGGTGCTGGACGAACTCGGGCTGCCCGCCGTCGTCCTCGGCGGGCCCGGCAAGGGCGGCAACCAGCTGCGGATCTGGGCCGACGACCGGGAGGCGATGCTCTCCATCGTCGACTACCTGGCCGCCATCGGGCACCGCCGGATCGCCCACCTCGCCGGGCTGCCGCACTTCCAGCACACCCAGCGGCGGATCCGCGCGCTGCGCGACGCCTCGCGCCGGCTCGGGCTGGAGGAGGCGGTGTCGGTGCCCACCGACTTCAGCGACGCCGAGGGTGCGGCGGCCACCCGTGCGCTGCTCTCCCGGTCCGGGCGGCCCACCGCGATCGTCTACGACAGCGACGTGATGGCTGTCGCCGGACTCGGCGTCGCGGGGGAGATGGGCGTCGCCGTGCCCGGGGAGCTGTCCATCGTCTCCTTCGACGACTCGGTGCTCGCCCGGATCGTCCACCCACCGCTGACCGCGCTCAGCCGGGACACCTTCGCGCTCGGCGAGCAGGTCGCGCGCAGCCTGCTGGAGGTGGTGGACGGCACCGGGCCCGGGCGGGACCTGCAGATGCCCACACCCCGGCTGACCGTACGGGAGTCCACCTCGCCGCCGTCACCGGTGGGTGTGGTCGCTGCGCGATTCGTTGACACGGGTTCTGAACCGGTTTAGCCTCGCTGCGCCGAGGAGGTCCGGCCTGCGCACCGCTGGCTGTCATGTCCGCCGCACTCCCCTCGATGAGCACCGCCGCGCCCGCATGCACCCGGGCCTGCCGCTGCCGGTGGGCCCGGCCCCACCCACTCCGCTCGATCGGAGCCACCGCATGTCCAGACGTCTCCCCCTGCTGCTCAGTGCCGCGCTCGCGACTGCCGCCCTGGGCGTCGTACCGGCTGCCCAGGCCGACCCCGCCACCGCCCTCGCCGACCCCGCCCCCGCCGTTCCGGCCCGGCCGGTCGCGGCCGCCTCCGGGAACCAGCCCTACGCCTCGTACTGGTACCCCAGCACCATCCTCAACTGGGACCCGGCCACCGATCGGGACGCCCGGTTCAACCGCTCCCGCGTCCCGCTCCAGCCGCGCACCAGCGACCCGGCCCTGGCCGCGAACCCCAACGCCCGTGCGGGCGAGGGGAAGATCGCCTCGCTGGTGTCCTTCGCCCCCACCTCCAACAACCCCTCCCAGGGCTCCGCCGACCCCGACTACTACGCCTTCGGCTACTGGCAGTACGTCGACAAGCTGGTGTTCTGGGGCGGCTCCGCCGGTGAGGGCCTGATCCTCGCGCCGAACCCGACCGTGACCGACGCCGCCCACCGCAACGGCGTCAAGGTCTACGGCACCGTCTTCTTCCCGCCCGCGGCCTACGGTGGCCGGCTCCAGTGGGTGCGCGACTTCGTCCGGAAGTCCGGTGACCACTACCCCGTCGCGGACAAGCTGGTGCAGGCGGCCCGGTACTACGGCTTCGACGGCTGGTTCGTCAACCAGGAGACGGGCGGCGGCGATTCGGGCCTCGCGACCGAGGTGCGCAACCTGGTGCAGTACACCGAGGCGAAGAGCGGCACCGAGTTCATGTGGTACGACGCGATGACCACCTCGGGCGCCGTCGACTGGCAGGACGCCCTCACCTCCGCCAACTCGCCCTTCCTCCAGGACGGTCCGAAGCGCACCTCGGACTCGATGTTCCTCAACTTCGGCTGGACGTCCGACGGCCTGGACTCCTCCCGCACCCTGGCCCGTCAACTGGGCCGCAGCGAGTACGACCTGTACTCCGGCATCGACACCGAGGCGAACGGCTACAACACCTCCGTCGACTGGAACACCCTCTTCCCGGCCGGGCAGCCGCACACCACCTCGCTCGGCCTCTACCGCCCCGAGTGGACCTGGAAGTCCGCCACCGACCGTGCCGACTTCTACGCCAAGGACGCCCGCTACTGGGTCGGCGCCTCCGGCGATCCGTCGAACACCGTCCTCTCCAGCGGCTGGCCGGGTCTGGCGGGCTACGTCGCCGAGTCCTCGCCGATCACCACCAAGCCCTTCGTCACCAACTTCGACACCGGCCAGGGCGACTTCTACAACGCGGCCGGGAACCGGGTCGCCACCGGCGGTTGGAACAACCTCTCGCTGCAGGACGTCCCGCCGACCTACCGCTGGGTGGTCAGCTCCGGCGGCAGCAGGCTCCGTCCGTCGATCGACTTCACCGACTCCTACCAGGGCGGTTCCTCACTGCGGCTGAGCGGCACCCTGGACTCGACCAACACCGTGCGGCTCTACCAGACCAGCCTGCCGGTCGCCGCCGACACCGGACTCGACCTCGTGGTGAAGAGCCCGGCCGCCGGCCCGACCAGGCTCAAGGCGGCGGTCTCCTTCACCGACACCCCGGGCAGCTTCACCACCGTGGACGTCGGGAGCAACACCGGGACGGGCTGGGAGCGGCACACGCTGGACCTCTCCCGCTACGCGGGCCGGACCATCTCCCAGCTGGCGCTGCAGGTGGACGGCTCCTCCGGACCGGACGCGGCGTACGATCTGCGCGTCGGCCAGGTCGCCCTCCACGACGGCTCGGTGGAGAAGCCGGCGGCACCGAGCGGCGTGACCGTCCTCGGCGCGAGCGACGTGACCGCGGGTGCCAGCCAGTCGCTGCGGCTCTCCTGGACGGCCGCGCCCGGCGGAAACGTCCACCACTACGAGGTGTACCGGCGCAACGCGGACGGCAGCCGCACCTTCCTGGGGGCCACCCCCAACGACGCCTACTTCCTCGGGCGGCTCGACCGGGCCGGCGGGGAGGCCGGTACGACGCTGGACGTCGAGGCGGTGTCCACCACCTACGGGCACTCCGACGTCGCCTCCACGGTGGTGGGCTGGAACGGGACGCCGCCCTCGACCTCGACCGACCTGGCCCTGAACCGCCCGGCCACCGCCTCCGGCCGGTGCAACGCCGACGAGGGCCCGGCCAAGGCCGTCAACGGCAGCGTCGGCGGCGGGACCGGTGACAAGTGGTGCACGCTCACCTCCGCCAAGTGGCTGGAGGTGGACCTCGGTTCGGGGAAGAAGCTGGACAGGTTCGTGGTCAAGCACGCCCAGGCGGGCGGCGAGAGCGCCTCCTACAACACCCGGGACTTCTCCATCCAGGTCCGCTCGAAGACCACCGACCCGTGGACGACGGTCGCCACCGTGACCGGCAACACCGCGGGCACCACCACCCATCCGGTGAACACCACCGCCCGCTACGTCCGGCTGGTGGTCACCAGACCCACCCAGAGCACCGACCCGGCCGCCCGCATCTACGAGTTCGAGGCCTGGGGCCAGTAGGGCCTCGAACGCCTTCGAACGCCCTCGCAGGGTTCCGTCAGGAAAGGACCAACCGCCGTGCCGGTCACCATCACCGCCGTCGAGAGCACCGACCTGTTCACCGGCCCCGAGGACGCCCCGCGCCAGCTGCTGCGGGTGACGATCGAGGGACCGGACGCCCGGATCACCGTCAGCGGTCCGGGCGTTCGCGGCGAGGCGACCGGCACGGGGCTGGTCGAAGTGCCCCTGGAGATCACCGGGGCCTCCCCGGGCGACCGGCTCCCCGTGACGGTACGGACGTCGTCCAGCGAGCTGCCGGGCGTCGTGGAGGTCGCCGAGCCGGGCTGGACGATGTTCCTGGTCTCCCACTTCCACTACGACCCGGTGTGGTGGAACACCCAGGCCGCCTACACCTCCTCCTGGGAACTGCTCTCCGCCGACGCCACCACCCGGCCGCCCTGGGAACGCAACGGCTTCGCCCTGGTGGACGCGCACCTCGACCTCGCCCTGCGGGACCCGGTGTACAGGTTCGTGCTCGCCGAGGTCGACTACCTGAAGCCGTACTTCGACCAGCACCCGGAACGCCGCGAGACCCTGCGCCTGCTGCTGGAGCGCGGACAGGTCGAACTCGTCGGCGGCACCTACAACGAGCCCAACACCAACCTCACCGGCGCCGAGACGACCATCCGCAACATCGTCTACGGCATCGGCTACCAGCGTGACATCCTCGGCGGCGATCCCCGGACCGCCTGGCAGCTGGACGTGTTCGGGCACGACCCGCAGTTCCCCGGCCACCTCGCCGCGGCCGGCCTCACCGGCAGCGCCTGGGCCCGCGGGCCGTTCCACCAGTGGGGGCCGGTCCAGAAGAACTTCCGCGAGGGCAAGGACGACGCCCGGGTGATGCAGTTCCCGAGCGAGTTCGAGTGGATCGCGCCCGGAGGGGAGGGCGTACTCACCCACTACATGCCCCACCACTACTCGGCCGGCTGGTGGATGGACTCCTCCCCGGACCTCGCCGGCGCCGAGCGGGCCGTGTACGAGCTGTACCGCAAGCTCAAGCCGGTCGGGGCGACGAAGAACCTGCTGCTGCCGGTGGGGACGGACTGCACCCCGCCGAACAGGTGGGTCACCGAGATCCATCGTTCCTGGGGCGCCAAGTACCTGTGGCCGCGCTTCGTCTGCGCCACCCCGCGCGACTTCCTGGACGCCGTACGCGCCGAACTCGACGCCACCGGGCGCCGGCCCAGTCCGCAGACCCGCGACATGAACCCGGTGTACACCGGCAAGGACGTCTCGTACATCGACACCAAGCAGGCCCAACGGGCGGCCGAGACTGCGGCGGTGGACGCGGAGAAGCTCGCCACGCTCGCCGTCGTGAACGGACTCGGGCGGTACCCGGCGGGGGCGCTGGACAAGGTGTGGCGCCAACTCGCCTACGGCGCCCACCACGACGCGATCACCGGCTCGGAGTCGGACCAGGTGTACCTGGACCTGCTCGGCGGCTGGCGGGAGGCGTACGACCTCGCCTCGGCCGTCCGCGACACGGCGCTGGACGCGCTGACGGCGCGGATCTCGACGCTGGGGCTCGGGTCGGCGGTGGGCCAGGGGTCCACGGTGGGTCTCGGGGCAGCGGTGGTGGTGACCAACACGCTGTCCTTCGAGCGGACGGACCTGGTGGCCGTCGAACTCCCCGACGGGGCGCGGTCGGTGCGGGTGCTGGACGAGGCGGGAGCGCCCGTGCCGAGCGTGGTCGACCGGGGCACGCTGCGCTTCCTCGCCGAGGACGTCCCCGCGCTCGGCTGGCGCACCTGGCGGCTGGCGGAAGGCGACGCCGATCCGGCGTGGACGGCCGCCGAAGGGGCCGTGATCGCCGGCGAACGGTACCGGGTGACCGCCGACCCGGCCCGCGGTGGCGGGCTCGGTTCGGTGTACGACCTGCTGCACGAACGGGAGTTGATCCAGGAGGGGCGTCTCGGCAACGAGCTGCGGGTGTACGAGGAGTACCCGCAGCACCCCGACTTCGGCGAGGGCCCCTGGCACCTGGTGCCGAGCGGCCCGGTGCTCGGCTCGGGCTCCACACCTGCGGACGTACGTCGGGAGACCGGACCGCTCGGCGAGCGGCTGGTGATCGAGGGCACGGTCGACGGCATCCGCTACGAGCAGACGGTCACGCTGTGGCGCGGCCTGGACCGGGTGGACTGCCGGACCCGGGTCGTCGACCACTCCGGCGCCGACCGGCTGCTGCGGCTGCGCTTCCCGGTCGACGTGCCCGGCGGACTGCCGGTCAGCGAGGTCGGCGGAGCCGTCATCGGGCGCGGCTTCGCGATGCCGGACGTCGACTCGGCGGAGGCGCCCTGGACGCTGGACAACCCGGCCAACACCTGGTTCGGCCTGGGCGCCACCGCCCGGGCCGTGCTCACCGACGCGGCGGGCGGGGTGACCGGCTCCCGGGCGCTGGGCGTGGCCGAGGTCGTCGTGCCCTCCCTGGACGATTCGGCCGGCGCCCGCCCGCTGGTGGTCGCCCTCGCGCGCGTCGGGGTGACCGCCACCACCTCGGGGGCGGACTGGGCGCGGTACGGCTGGCTCGACGTGGACTCCAACCTGCCGGACTTCCGGATCGTCGTCGGCGGACCGGAAGTCAACGAGGCGGCGAGGGAGTTGATCGATGGGTCGGGGGAGGAGTACGCGGCCGCCCTGAAGGCGCACGGAGCGGTGTGGGTGCCGGCCCTGACGCCGCTCGCCGAGGTGTGGCGGCCGGGCGCCGATCTGCGCGACCTGCGCGCCCTGCCCGCGCTGGTCGTCACCGATCTTCCGGCCCTGGTGGACGACCTCGCGGACGCCCGCCTCACCGCCGTCTGCCCTGCCCCGGTCCAGGACCGACTCGCCGACCACACCGTGGCGTTGCTCGGCTTCGGCCTGCCCGGCTTCGCGGTGGACGCCACCGGCGCGCTGCACCTGTCACTGATGCGCTCCTGCACCGGCTGGCCGTCCGGAGTCTGGATCGACCCGCCCCGGCGCACCCTGCCGGACGGGGCTTCCTTCCAACTCCAGCGCTGGACACACGAGTTCAGCTACGCACTGGTCGGCGGCGACGGCGACTGGCGGGCGCAGGCCCTGCCCGCCCGGGGCCAGGAGTTCAACCACCCGCTGTACGCGCGGGTGGTGGAGGCCCAGGACGGGCCGCTGCCGCCCGCGCTGTCCTGGCTGCGGGTCGAACCGCAGCGCGAGGTGCTGCTGGGCGCGCTGAAACCGGCCGGGAACCCGATCGCCCACGGCTCGGCGGCGGGCGGGGGCGGCGACCTCACCGTCCGACTGGTCGAGTCCACGGGTCTCGGGCGGACGGCCGAGCTCGGCGGCGCGCTCGGGCTGGACCGGGTACGGCCCGCCGACCTGCTGGAACGCCCGCTCGGGGAGCCGGCCGAGCGCCTGGAGCTGGCAGGTTCGCAGATCGCCACCCTGCTCGCGACTCCCGCGGTTCCCGGGCCGGCCGTTCCCGTCGACGGCCCCGTGCTCGGCCCGGTCGCCGAACCCGCCCAGCCCGTCCACGCCCGCTACTGGCTGCACAACCGGGGCCCGGCCCCGCTCGGCTACCTGCCCGTGTCGGTCGGCGCCTCGCCGGGCCTGCTGCGGACGGCGGGGGAGGCGGTGACCTTCTCGGTCGCCCTCTCCTCGCAGCTCCGCGATGCCGCCGTCGAGGGCACGGCCGTCGTCCTGCCGCCCGAGGGCTGGACGACCGGCCTCGGCAGCCGGCCGTACCGCCTGGAACCCGGTGGCCACCTGCGCTTCCCGGTCACGCTCACTCCGCCCAAGGACGCCGAAGGCGGGCTGCACTTCGCCGCCGTCCGGATCGAGCACGGCGGCCAGCAGATCGAGGACGTGGTCACGATCGCGGTCGGCGACCTGCCCGAGCTGATGCCCGCCCCCGGGGACGCCCCGGAGGACTGGACGGCGGCCCAGGGCACCAAGGCCGTGACCGCCCGGGACACCGGCCTCTCCGTGGACGTCTCCGCCGAGTCCCTGCACCTGGCCCCCGGCGGCCGCACCACCTTCGGCCTCACCCTCACCAACCGGACGCGTGGCGAGATCCGGGGCGAGCTCCAGGTGGTCTCCCCGTGGGGCACCTGGGAGGCGATCGCCGACCCGGTGCGCGGTTTCACCGTCCCGGCCGGCTCCTCCGTGACCGTCGACTTCGCGGTCGCCGCCCCCGAGTCCACCGACCCGGGCACCTACTGGGCGCTGGCCAAGGTGATGTGGTTCGGTCGCTGCCAGTACGCCCCGACCGTCGCCCTGGTGGTGGAGGCATGACTCCCGGTCCGCTCGACGGGCGTCCCCCTCCTGACGCCGGAATCGGTTGTCCGGCGGCCAGCGCGCGCCACTATGGTGGGCCGATGGCAACGATCAGGCAGTTCCAGGTCACCTTCGACTGTGCGGAGCCCGAGCGCGTCGGCCGCTTCTGGTGCGAGGTGCTGGGCTATGTCCCCCCGGAGCCACCGAACGGGTTCGCCACCTGGGAGGACTACGAGAATTCCCGCTCTCCCGAGGAGCGGGGCTCGTGGTTCGCCTGCAGCGATCCCACGGGGGTCGGTCCGCGACTGTACTTCCAGCGCGTTCCCGAGGGGAAGGCCGTCAAGAACCGGGTGCACCTCGACGTGCGGGTCGGTACGGGGCTCGTGGGCGAGGAGCGCCTGGCCGTCCTTGAGGCCGAGTGCGAGCGAGTGCTCGCGCTGGGCGCGGTACGGGTGCAGGTGCTGTACGACGGCCACGACTCCTGCATCTCGATGCAGGACATCGAGGGCAACGAGTTCTGCCTGGACTGAGGTCGTGACCGGCGGCCGCCCCGCTCCCCGGAGCGAGGCGGCGGCGGTGAATCTTCCGCCCTCGCGGCGGAACCGCGAGGTGCGGGTCTGCACCTGGTGCCACGCGATGACCCGGACCGTGCCCAACTGGCGGAAGAGCATCGACAACACCTGGTTCGCCGGGGCCCCAACGCCGTCCTCGGCTGACCGGATCGTTCCGGATCCGGCCCCGATGGTGTCTTCAGCGAAGGGCACCGGGGCCGCCAGGATCGGGGCATGAACAGAGCACTCCTCGTCATCGACGTCCAGGAATCCTTCCGCCGGCTGGAGAACTGGGCGGCCGTCTCCAACCCCGATATCGTCGCCCGGGTGAACAAGCTGGTGGCACACGCCCGCGCCGAGGGGGACCTGGTCGTCTGGTTCCTGCACGCCGAAGCGGGCAGCGGGACGGTCTTCGACCCCGCCCTGGGGTACGTGCGGATGATCGACGGGCTGGTGCCCGCCGAGGGCGAGCCCGTCCTGACCAAGACCTCCCACAACGCCTTCACCACCACCAACCTCCAGCAGCAGCTCACCGAGCGCGGCATCCGCGAACTGACCGTCAGCGGCATCCGCACCGAGCAGTGCTGCGAGACCACAACCCGGGTCGCCGCAGACCTCGGCTACGACGTCACCTTCGTCACCGACGCCACTGCGACCCACCCGATCGAGCACCGGGACGCGCCGCCCGGGCGCGGCCTCGCCGAGATCCTCGCGGACCCGCGCACGCTCTCCACGGAGGAGATCACGGCCCGCACCGAGTACGCCCTCTCGGGCCGCTTCGCCCGGATCGCCACCGTCGAGGAGCTGACCGGATCGTGACCCGCGTCGTCTTCCTGCTCGTCCCGCAGCTGCACCTGCTGGACCTCGCCGGGCCCGCCCAGGTGTTCTCGACCGCGGCCGACCTGGGCCTCGGGTACGAGATCGGCTACGTGGCCGAGCAGGAGGACGTCCCGACGGCGCAGGGTCTGCCGCTCCGGGCCGCCACCGAGTGGCCGACGCTGTCGGCCGGGGACCTGGTCGTCGTCCCCGGGTGGCGCGAACCCCGCTCACCGGGCGGTGGCGCCTCCGTCGGCGGCCCGGGCGCTTCCGGAGGACCGTCCCCGGCGTCGCTGGAGCGGCTGGCCGCCCACCACGCGGCGGGCGGGACGGTCGCCAGCATCTGCACCGGCGCGGACGCGCTCGGCCGGGCCGGACTGCTGGACGGCCGCCGCTGCACCACCCACCACGACGCGCAGGACGAACTCGCACGCCGCCACCCGGCGGCGTGCGTGGTGCGCGACGTGCTGTACGTGGTGGACGGACGGGTGGTCACCTCGGCGGGCATCGCCAGCGGCATCGACCTCGCGCTCCACCTGGTCGCCGGCCGCCACGGGCCCGCGGCCGCCGCCCGGATCGCCCGCGAGATGGTCGTCTACGCCCGGCGCAACGGGGACGAGCAGCAGACCAGCGCGATGCTCAGGCACCGGGCCCACCTCGTCGACGCCGTCCACCACGTCCAGGACCTGATCGACGCCGGGTACACCACCCGACTGCGGCTCGCGGAGCTCGCGGCCGCGTCCGGCGTCAGCGAACGCACCCTCACCCGCCACTTCACCGAGGCCACCGGCCTCACCCCGCTGCGCTACCAGCAGGAGCTGAGGCTCGAAAGGGCCGAACACCTCATCTCCCACGGCGCCACCGCCGAGGCGGCGGCGCGGGCTGTGGGTTTCCAGGACGCCCGGATGCTGCGCCGCCTGCGCGCGAGCGCGCCCGGGCGTCGGCCTGCCCGGGCCTGAGGGCCCCGGCCCGCCTGCCGCCGCGGTGTTCACCACCGAGAGCCTGACCGTACGCCCCTGGGAGCGGGCCGACCGGACGGTGCTGCTGGTGCCCGTCCCGACGGCGACGGCGAAGTCGAGGTCGGCTGGCACTTCCGAGATCGCGTTCGAGGCGTGAGCTGCGCCACAGTGATCGCGGTTTTCATGAACCTGACACACTCGTTCATATGATCGTAACGCTTCGCACGACTTCGGTTGATTGCGTAGCGCACGCAGCTGCCCGGAAACACAAGGCCCGGGCAACGTAGAGGAGAGGCATCACGAATGCGACGCATCACCATGAAGGTCGCCGGTCTGCTGGCGACCGGCGCGGCCTCGGCGATCCTGATGGCCGGCACCGCCCAAGCCGCTGCCACGAACACCACCCTGCTCGGCTCGCTCCACCTGACCAAGACCGACTCCACGGGTACCACGACCTCGGCCGACCTGTCCTGTTCCGCCGTCCGGGACGGATCCGGCTTAACCTCCATCACCGGCACCGGCACCGTCACCAACCCGAACGCGGCCTGCACCGAACTGGTCGGCGTCAACGGTGACTTCAGCAAGCTGCTGGTGCACCCCACCTGGATGGTCATGGCCCTCCAGGCGCCGGTCACCGCCACGGCGAAGGGCAGCTGGGGCGGGGCCGGCGTCAACTGGTCGCACACCTACGTCAACGGCAGCGAGCTGGCCAAGTACACGGGTGACGTCTTCGGTTTCTGAGCCCGGCGCCCGGCAGTGACCCTGCACTGACGGCGTGGCCGCTCCCGGGTTCGGGAGCGGCCGCGCTCGTTCGGGCACCATCCGCGCGTCACGCGCCGGTGGCGCCGCAGAACTCGCCTCCAGTTCCTCGGCGAGGACCGAGACCGGGCCCCACTGCTCGCCGTCGGCCCAGTCGCCGTTGACCGAGGCGGAGAGCAGGTGGCGGTCGTCGCGGGTGCCGAAGGTGTAGGACCACGAGCCGTTGATCGCGCCGCCCATGCCCCACACCCGGCCGCAGGACAGGGTGAGGGAGGCGACGCCCAGGCCGTAGTGGGAATCGGGGATCCACCGTCGCCCGGGTCCTGCATGGTGAACATCTCGGCGGTCTGGGCGGGCGGCAGCAGACGGCCCGCCGGCAGCGCCTGGAGGGAGGTGCTCAGGTCGCCCGTGGTGGAGACGAGGGCGCCGGAGCCGTACCCCCAGGACGGGTTGAGCTCGGTGACGTCGTACTCGGGGAGGTCGGGGGCGTCCATCGGGCCGAGCTCGGAGTAGAAGCGGCCGTGCGGGCCGTGGATGCCGGTGTCGTCGCCCGAGGCCCGAGGCCCGACGAAAGGAGCCTCCCGTGCCAGGCGCCAGGCTGAGCCAGCAGGACCGTGTCGCGATCGCCACCGCTCTGACCGATCGGCCTCGGGGTCGCCCTCCGGCGAAAGTCCCGAGGAGATCCGCGGGGCGGCGGTTCAGGAGGCAGGGCGCAGCACTGCCGGGGCGGGGCCGTCGGGGCGGACGGTGATGCTGAAGGCCTCGCCGGTGGGGCGGGAGAGGAACTCCAAGGGCCCGAGGGGGAGGAGGAGTTCGAGCAGTGCGGTGGTCTCGCGGAGGGCGAACTGGGCGCCGAGGCAGGCGCGGGCGCCCAGGCCGAAGGGCAGATAGGCGCCGAGCTGGGCCGGGCGGGTGGCGCCGGGAGCGAAGCGGGCGGGGTCGAAGCGTTCCGGGTCGGGCCACAGGGCCGGGTCGCGGTGGGTGAGGTACGGGCAGACCAGTACGTCCGTGCCGGCGGCGATGCGGTGGCCGGCGATCACGTCGTCCTCGACGGCGTGCCGAGGGAGCATCCAGGCGGAGGGGTAGAGCCGGAGGGTCTCGCTGACCAGGGCGTGCGGGTCGGCGTCGCGCGCCCCGGGGTTGCGGTCGAGCAGCAGGAACAGCCAGGTGAGGGTGGTGGCGGTGGTCTCGTGGCCTGCGACCAGCAGGGTGACCAGCTCGTCGCGGATCAACCGGTCGGTGTACTCCGGGTGTTGGCCGGCGGCGTCGAGCAGGGCGCGGAGCACCCACGGTTCAGCGGTGTCCGCGGTGCGGGCCGCCTCGATCGCGGCGCGGGCGACGGCGTCGATCCGGGCGAGGTCCTCGGCGACGGCGTCCCGGGAGTCGCCCGCGTTGGTCGGCAGGGTCGGCATCGCGGCCACCACCCGTTCGACCGCCCGCAGTTCGGTGTCCGTCCGGTCGTCCAGCTCCCGTCCGGTGAGCGCCCGCCAGACGGTGTCCAGGGCGAAGCCGCGCATCTCCTCGCCGACGTCGAAGGTCCTTCCGCTGCGCCGGTACCCCTCCCAGCGCTGCGCCGTCCGGCGAGCGGCGGCGGCGATCCGCTGCTCGTAGCGGCGCATGCCCGGGCCCGTGAACTGGGATTGCAGCAGGCGCCGTTGACGCTTCCAGGCTTCCCCGGTGGCGGACAGCACGCCGTCGCCGACCAGCATCCGGGCCCGGTGCGAGCGCTTGACGTACCGGTCGGGGTGGTGGCCCAGCACGTGCTGCACCGCGGCCGGGTCGGTGACCAGCACGGTCGGCGTCGGGCCGAGCCGGAAGGCGGCGATGCCGCCGATCCCGCGCTGCGCCCGGGCGAGCAGCTCGACCAGCGGGGCCTCCTCGGCGCGCCACTGCTCGACGGCCTCGGGGGCCAGTTCCGGTACGGGGACCGCGTCCGTGGTCACCAGCGGTTCTCCTCGACTCGGCCGACGGGTGGCGGGGCCCGGAAGGCCCCGGCTGACTGTACGCCAGACGGGTGGGCCCGGGGCGCGGCGTGGCGACCCGGGGTGATCCGCGGTTCGTCGGGCCACCCGGGCGGAGGACAGTCCCGGCGTGCCCGAAAGGGTAGGGATCGGCGGGACCGGTCCGGCCCCCTTCCCGTCCCGACCCTGCCATGGGAGACCGTATGCCCAGGACGTCCCGCCGTGCCGCCCGTCCTACCGTCGCGGGGAGGGCAGGCAGGCTGGCCGCCGCTCTGCTGGTGCCGGCGCTGACGGCCTGCGGGGGTGGGGGCGGCGGGCCGGCACCGGCCGGCGGCAGCATGAGTGCGGGGGGAAGCGGTAGCCAGGGCTCCCAGCCGGCGGGTTCCCAACCCGCGGAGAGCGAGCAGCAGGAGGGGCCGAGGACCCACGCCGGGAAGGGGTCCGGCTCGTTCGCGACCGCTGGTGAGCCGCAGGCACTGGCCGAGGTGTCGGGCACGGGCGTGGTGATGACGCTGAGGCCCACGGCAGAGCCCTCCCGGCAGGCGGCCACGACCTCGGCCGCTTCCGGGGCGTCGACGGCCTCGCCGCTCCTGGTCGACGCGATCATCGGCGATGTCCACGAATGCTCGAACGGCGCGGCCGTCGCCACCCCGACCAGCCAGGAGGTCACACTGGTCGACGGCGTGAGCCCGCCGGTGGCGTTCACCCTTCCGAATACGCCCTCCCCGGGTGCCAACCCGGCGATCTGCTACACGCTGACCATCGGTGGTGAGAGCAGGAACGGTCGGGCCGAGACGCAGACCGGGGCCCTCACGACGAACGGTCCGTCCGTGGCGCCGACCGGCGGTCCCACCGGGGTTCCGAGCGGCGTGAGCCCGAAGCCGGAGAGTCCCACCGTCGAGACTCCCAACGGCGGAACCCCTTGAGCCAGCCGGAGGACCAGCCGAAGGCGCCGCCGCCGAGCCCACCGCCGGATCCACCGACGGCCCCGCCGCCCACCTCGCCGCCCGTCGCGCCGACGAGCGCCTGGCTCGCGCAGGCCGCCACCTGGATCGCCCCGACCAGTCTGGTCACCGCGTTGCTGTTCTTCTTCGGCTACGTCCACACCAGCGCCTACTACGGCTACTTCGGCGTCGACAGTTCGACGCTCGGCTTCGCCACCCGCGAGGTCCTGGTCGACAGCGAGACCGCGCTCTACCTGCCGGCCGGAATCGCGGCCTTCGGCGCCCTGGCGGCGGCGCTGGTGTTCTACGCCGCGGGCCGGCTGATCCGGCGCGGGCCGGCCGGCGCCCGGGCGGTGCGCCGGGCCTGCCGGGTGGTCACCGTGCTGGCGCTCGTCCTGCTGGCGTTCGGCTTCCTCGCGGGCTTCCAGGTGATCCGCGCCGGGGACCTGGGCACCCCGCTGATGATCGGCGGCGCGCTGCTGCTGGTCGTGCTGGCGCGGCTGCTGGTCAGACGCAGCTCCGGCACCGGCGTCCCGCCGCCGGGGGAGCGGGCCGCCATGGGCATCGGCGTGGCGATCATCGCGCTGTGCGCCTTCTGGGCGGCGGAGGTCTACGCCGACGACGCGGGGACCGCCCACGCCAAGCGGGTCGCGAAGCGCCTCTTCGACCGACCCGCGGTCATCCTCGACACCGCTGAGCGCCTCCATCTCGACCTCTCCGCGTGCGCTCACCCGGACACCGAGGCGTGCCGCGAATCGGAGTGGTCCGGCGTGTGGGAGACGGCGCTGCCGGACGTCGGGCAGCAGGACCGGTTCCGGTACCGCTACCGCGGCCTGCGACTGCTCGCGCAGGCCGACGACCGGATGTTCCTCCTCCCGCGCAACTGGACCTGGGAGCACGGCAACCTGCTGATCCTGCCGATGAACGCCGACGTCCGGGTGGCCCTCCACCCCGGGTGACCGCAGGTGCGCCCGTCCGCACACGGCTGCGCCGCGGTCCGCCCCCCTCGACGGGCCGCGGCGCGCAGCGGTTCAGCGGGTGCCGTTCAGCCGATCAGCCGGTCACACCGCCTCCCAGAGGGCCGGGACGATCGGCGGCTCCCAGCCGACCTGGGCGGTGTGGCCCTGGACGCAGCGGTAGCTGACGCCGTTGTAGGTGACGGTGTCGCCGGCCCGGTAGGTGGTGCCAGGGGTCCAGGCGTTGCCGGGGCCGGGGTTCCCGTTGCCCACGACCAGGGTGAGGCTGGTGGTGTGGGTGGCGGAGCCGGTTCCGGTGACGGTGATGCCGTAGGTGCCCGGGGCGGTGGACGCCGCGGTGGCGACGTTCATCGTGGCCGAGGCGCCGGACTGCACCGAGGACGGGGTGAAGGAGACAGTCACCCCGGCGGGTGGCGCCGAGACCGCCGGGCTGCCGTTGCCCGACCCCTTCGTCCCGTTCGCCTCCGTGCTGCTCCGGCCGCCGCTGCCGGGCGGGGCGGACACTGCCCGGGGCGGGGCGGACGCTGCCCCGGGCGTGGAGGTGCTTCCCGCGCCGGCCTGATCCCCGACCGCCGGGCGGTCCCGGTCCCCGACCGCCGGCCGGGTCTCGCCCTCCGACGCCCGGGCGGGGGGCGGGGGGCGGGGGGCGTGGGGCGGTGGACGGTCCGGGTACCGCGTGCGCCGTGCTCCGGCGGCTCGCGAACCCGGCCGGAAGTGCGCCCCGTTCGCGCCGCCCGGACGTCAATTTCGTGCGCGGATCTTCCGTCGATCGGGCTATTCATGGCGTTAACACGTCGAATGACTGAACCTTCCAGCGGCGCCCGCTAGAGTCACTGACGTTTCCGTTCGTTGGTCCGCGAATAACTAGGGGGAGCGTGCTGTCCGCCATCGCACGCCGGCTCGCCCATCCGCTCCTGCTCCTGGGGGTGCTGTGCACGGCCGTCGCCACACTGCGGTTCCACTGGGTACCCGACAAGGTCTCCCCGCTCGTGCTGATCGCCGTCATCGGCTATCTGGCGCTGCTGGAGCGGGTGATCCCGTACCGGACCGACTGGCACCCCAGTCGCCGTGAACTTCGCTGGTACAGCGTCTACTTCGTGCTCAGCATGATCGGGGGTGGGCTGGCTCAGGGGCTGGTGACCGCGCTGGTGGAGCTGCTCGGCCCGGCCCGTCCGGCGCTGCCGTTCGCGCTGGAGATCCCGCTCGCCCTGCTGCTCGGCTCGCTCGGCGACTACGTGGTGCACCGCTGGTCGCACCGCAACCGGTGGCTCTGGCGCCTGCACGGCGTGCACCACGTGCCGGACAAGGTGAACGTCGCCAACAACGGCGTGAACCATTTCCTGGACGTCCTGTTCGCACAGTCCGTGGTCCAACTCCTGCTGGCCCTGATCGGGTTCTCGGCGAATTCGGTGTTCGTGGTCGGAATATTCGTCATGGCGCAGGGGTATTTCGTCCATGCCAACATCGACGTCCGCATCGGCTTCCTCGGCCACGTGCTGGCCGGCCCGGAACTCCACCGCCTGCACCACAGCACCGACCTCGCCGAAGCCGGCCACTACGCCTCCGACCTGTCGCTGTGGGACCACGTGTTCGGGAGCTTCACCTGGCGGCCCGGACGGACGCCGCAGACCGTCGGCCTCGCCGACCCGGCCGCGTTCCCGACCACCGACGAGTTCGGCGCCACCCTGCTGCACCCGTGGCGCCGGATGAAGACCACCGAGCAGTCCGTCTGACAACCGGCCCCGACGAACACCCGCCGCGGCGCTCCGCGAGGCCGCCCCCTCGCCCTGCCCGCGCCACCACCCCTCGGATTGGACCATGACCACCTCGCCCTTCGCCGTGCCCTGCGAACGGATCGCGATCACCGGCATCGGCTGCCGCCTGCCCGGCCACGCCAACGACCACCGCGCCTACTGGCGCAACCTGATCGAGGGCCGGGACTGTCTCACCGACACCCCCGCCGACCGGTACGACACCGTCACCCTGGGCAGCCGGGACCGGGCCAAGCCGGGGCGGCTGATCGGCGGCCGGGGCGGCTACATCGACGGCTTCGACACCTTCGACCCGGACTTCTTCGGGATCAGCCCGCGTGAGGCCGCCCACATGGACCCCCAGCAGCGCAAGCTCCTGGAGGTGAGCTGGGAGGCGCTGGAGGACGGCGGGCTGCGCCCCGGCGAGCTGGCCGGGCGGGACGTCGGCGTCTACATGGGCGCCTTCACCCTGGACTGGAAGATCCTGCAGTTCGCCGACCTCGACTTCACCACCATCGCCGCGCACACCGCCACCGGCACCATGATGACGATGGTGTCGAACCGGATCTCGCACTGCTTCGACTTCCGCGGACCCAGTGTCTCGATCGACACCGCCTGCAGCTCCTCCCTGGTGGCCGTCCACCTCGCCTGCCAGAGCCTGCTCCGCGGTGAGACCGAACTCGCCCTGGCCGGGGGCGCGTTGCTGCACATGGCGCCGCAGTACACGATCGCCGAGACCAAGGGCGGCTTCCTCTCCGCCGACGGCCGCTCGCGCGCCTTCGACGCCTCCGCCGACGGCTACGTGCGGGCCGAGGGCGTCGGCGTGGTGGTGCTCAAGCGGCTCTCCGACGCGTTGCGCGACGGCGATCCGGTGCACGCCGTGATCCTCGGCAGCGGCGTCAACCAGGACGGCCGCACCAACGGCATCACCGTCCCCAACGCCGACGCCCAGGCGGCCCTCATCGAGCGGGTCTGCGCCGAGGCCGGGGTGCTGCCCGGCAGCCTCCAGTACGTCGAGGCGCACGGCACCTCCACCCCGGTCGGCGACCCGATCGAGGCCGCCGCCCTGGGCCGGGTGCTGGGCATCGGCCGCCGGGAAGGGGAGCGCTGCTACGTCGGCTCGGTGAAGACCAACATCGGGCACACCGAGGCCGCCGCCGGCGTCGCCGGGCTGATCAAGACCGCGCTGGCCCTCAAGCACCGCCGCATCCCGCCGCACCTCAACCTGCAGCGGCCCAACCCCGCCATCGACCTGGCCGCACTGCCCTTCGACATCCCCACCGCCCCCGTCGACTGGCCCGAGCACCGGGGCCCGGCCCGCGCGGGCGTCAACTCCTTCGGCTTCGGCGGCACCAACGCCCACGTCCTGCTGGAGGAACCGCCGCCGCCCGCACCCGTGGCGCCCGCGCCGCAGCCGGCCGTCACCGTGCTGCCGCTGAGCACCCGGGATGCCGCCGGACTGCCCGAACTCGCCGCCGCCGTACGGAAGGAGCTGGCCGGCGGGGCCTCTCCGGCCGACCTCGGCCACACCCTGGCGCACCGCCGCCAGCACCAGCCCGAGCGGCTCGCCGTGGTCCACTCCGGGCCGACCGAGCTGGACGAGGCCCTGGCCGCCTGCGAGCGCGGCGAGACCCACCCGAGGGTCGTCCGGGGACGCGCCCGCGACCGCCAGGACCGGCGCATGGCCTGGGTGTTCACCGGCATGGGCCCCCAGTGGTGGGGGATGGGCCGGGGCCTGTACGAGGCCGAACCGGTCTACCGGGAGGCCGTACGGGCCGTGGACGCGGAGATCCGGGCCCAGGCCGGCTGGTCGCTGCTGGAGGAACTCGGACGCGACGAGGCCGACTCCCGGATGGCCGGGACCTGGCTCGCCCAGCCCGCCAACTTCGCCGTCCAGCTGGGACTTTCGGCTCTCTGGCAGAGCCGCGGGGTGCGGCCCGACGCGGTGGTGGGCCACAGCACCGGCGAGGTCGCAGCCTTCCACCAGGCCGGGGTCTACGACCTGGCCGACGCCGTCCGGGTGGTGCTCGCCCGCAGCGGGCTCCAACAGCGCCTCGCCGGGACGGGCTCGATGCTCGCCGTCGGCCTGCCGGAGGCCGAGGCCGAGCGGCGGATCCGCCCGTACCGCGGCCGGGTCTCGCTCGGTGCCGTCAACAGTCCCTCGGCCGTCACCCTCTCCGGGGACACCGAGGTGCTGCGCGAACTCGCCGCGGAACTCGAACAGGAAGCCGTCTTCGCCCGCCTGCTGGACGTCGAAGTCCCCTACCACAGCGTGCGGATGGACCCGATCCGCGGCGAGCTGACCGCCGCGCTGGCCGGGATCGAACCGCGGCGGGCACGGCTGCCGCTCTATCTGACCGCCCGCGAGGGGCTGGCCCGGGGGCCCGAGCTGGACGGCGAGTACTGGTGGCACAACGTCCGCCACCCGGTGCGCTTCCGGGCCGCCGTCGAGCGGATGGCCGAGGACGGGCACCAGCTGTTCCTGGAGGTCGGCCCGCACCCGGTGCTCGGCCACGCGATCCGCGAGTGCGCCGAGCGGGCCCACACCCTGCCCTCGATCCGCCGAGGGCAGGACGAGCCCGAGCGCGTCGCCCGCACCCTCGCCGAACTCCACACCCTGGGCGTCGAGGTGGACTGGACAGCGCTGCACCCGGCCGGGCGCCCGGTGCCGCTGCCGGCCTATCCCTGGCGACGCGAGCGGTACTGGACGGAGCCCGAACCGGTCGCGCGGGTGCGGCTCGGGCGGGTCGACCACCCGCTGCTCGGCCGCCGCACCGCCGCCGCCCAGCCCACCTGGACCACCGCGCTCGACCCCGAGCGGCTGCCCTATCTGGACGACCACCGGATCGAGGGCCGGGTGGTCTTCCCCGCCGCCGGGTACGTCGAGATGGCCGCCCAGGCCGTCCGCGCGCTGACCGGCGGCACCGAGGTGGTGCTCGCCGAGATCGAACTGAACCGGGCGCTGTTCCTCTCCGACACCGAGCCCGTCCCCGTGCAGCTCGGCTACGCCCCCGAGGACGCCCGCTTCACCATCGCCTCCACCCCGGCCGGCGCCGAGCCCGCCGTCCACGCCGCCGGCCGGGTCCGCACCGGCCAGCGCCGCTCCCACGGGCCCGTCGCCGACCTGGACGCCCTGCGCGCCCGCGGCCGTCGCCTCGACGGACCCGACTGCTACCGGCGCCTGGCCGAACGCGGCTACGACTACGGTCCGGCCTTCCGCGCCGTCGCCGAGGTGTGGACCGGGCCCGGCGAGGCACTCGCCCGGATCCGCCCGACCGAACGACTCGGCCACGACGCGGCCGACCACCACCTGCACCCCGTGCTGCTCGACGCCTGCTTCCAGACCCTTCTCACCACCCGGCTGCACACTCCCGAGGACGGCGGCGTCAGGCTGCCGGTCTCGATCGGGGAGATCCGGCTCGACGAGATCGGCTCCCGCCCGCTGTGGGTGCACGCCACCGTCACCCGGGACAGCGGCGAGGAACTCCTCGGCGACCTCGCCCTGTACGCCGAGGACGGCACCCCGCTCGGCCGGATCACCGGGTTCCGGGCCACCGACGTCGCCCGGGCGGCCGCCACCGTCAGCCTGGCCACCATCGACGGCTGGCTCACCGAACTCGTCTGGCAGGACGCCCCGGCGCCCCCGCGCGAGCGGGCCATCGGCGACCTGCTGCTCCTCGCGGACGACGGCGGCCTCGCCGAACGGCTCGCCGAACTGGCCGCCGGCCGCGGCGTCCGCTGCCACCTGGTCCGGCCCGGCGCCGCCTACGCCCTCAAGGAGGGGACGGCGACGGTACGACCGGACTCCGCCGAGGACCTCCGCCGGCTGTTCGCCGACCTCGACCCGGCCCACCGGACCGTCGTCCACCTGTGGAACCTCGACCTGCCCGCCCTGGACGCCACCGACCCCGGGCAGCTCCACCGGCTCGCCACCCACGGCGCCTACTCGCTGATCACCCTCGCCCAGGTGCTGCCCGCCGCCCGCCCGGACGGGCGGTTGCACATCGTCACGCGGGGCACCCAGGCCACCGGGCCGCAGGACCGGGTCGAACCGCTCGGCGCGCCCGCCTGGGGCATCGGCCGGGTGCTGTGGCAGCAGGAGCTCGTCGCCCACCGCGGCCGGCTGATCGACCTCGATCCGGCGGTACCGGCCCGCGAACAGGCCGAGGCGCTGCTCGCCGAGCTCGGCTTCGGTGAATTCGGGTCCGGTGAACCAGGATCCGGTGAACTCGGGTCCGGTGACCGCGCGCCCGCAGGGCCCGCCGCCGACGAGCAGGAGCTCGCCCTGCGGGCCGGCCGCCGGCTCACCAGCCGGCTGCGCCCCGCCGAGGGCCTCACCCGGCCGCTGCCGCCCGTGCTGCGTCCCGACGGCAGCTACCTGGTCACCGGCGGGCTCGGCGCGCTCGGCCGACTGCTCTGCCGCACCCTGGTGCGACGCGGCGCCCGACGGCTGATCCTGGTCGGCCGCACCGCTCTGCCCCCGCGCGCCGAGTGGCACACCGTCGACCCGTCCACGCCCGCCGGCGAGCGGATCGCCTTCCTGCGCGAACTGGAGGCGCTCGGCGCCGAACCCCTGCTCGCCCCGGTGGACGTCACGGACGAGACCGCCCTCGGAGCCTGGCTCGCCGGATACCGTGAGCGCGAACTCCCCCCGATCCGCGGCGTGTTCCACCTCGCCGGGCAGGTCAGGGACACCCTGCTGACCCAGATGGACCGCCCGGCCTTCGACGCCGGATACGCTCCCAAGGTGGCCGGCGCCCACCTGCTGCACCGGCTGCTGCACGCCGAACCGCTCGACCACTTCGTGCTGTTCGCCTCCGTCGCCTCGCTGCTCACCACCGCCGGACAGGCCAACTACGCGGCCGGGAACGCCTTCCTGGACGCCCTCGCCCACCACCGCCGGGCCGCCGGCCTGCCCGCGCTCAGCCTGGACTGGGGGCCCTGGGCCACCGGCATGATCGAGGAGCTGGGACTGGTCGCCCACTACCGCGACGCCCGCGGCATGAGCTCGCTGCCGCCGGAAGCCGGCACCGCCGTGCTGGAGCGCGTCCTCGGGCAGGACCGCGCCCAGCTGCTGGTCGCCACCGTGGTCGACTGGCCGACCTTCCTCGCCTGGTACCCCGCCCCGCCGCCACTGGTCGCCGAGCTCGCGGCGAGCGCCGCCGAACAGGCCCCGGCCGGGACCGGCGGCTTCCTGGACGACTACCGCACCGCCGACCCGGACACCCGCCGCCGGCTCGCCACCGAGCGGTTCAGCGCCGCCGCCGCGGCCGTGCTGCGCACCGGCACCGAACGGATCACCCCGGACACCAGGCTCGGCGCGCACGGCCTGGACTCGCTGCTCGCCATGGAGCTGCGGGCCCGGGTGCACGGCGAACTCGGCGTCGCCCTGCCGGTGGTGGCCCTGCTCAGCAACGGCGGTGTCGCCGACCTGGTCGACCTGCTCGCCGAGGGGCTGGACGCGCTGCTCGCCGCCGAGGGCGGCCCGGAGCGGGCCGAGGTCGAGCTGCACACCGACGAGACCCGCTACCCGCTCACCCACAACCAGCAGGCGCTGTGGTTCCTGCGCCAGTTGCACCCGGACGGCTTCGCGTACAACATCGGCGGCGCGGTCGAGGTGCGCGCCGAACTCGACCCGGAGCTGGTGTTCGAGGCTTTCGCCTTCCTGGTCGCCCGGCACCCCGGGCTGCGCGCCGCCTTCACCACCGACGAGGGGCGCCCCGTCCAGCGGATCCGGGCCGAAGCCGTCGCCGACACCGGGCTGTTCGACGTCGAGGGCCGCCCGTGGGAGGAGATCCACGAGCTGATCGTCCGCGAGTACCGTCGGCCGTACGACCTGGCGGAGGACCCGCTGGTACGGCTGCGGCTGTTCCGGCGCGGGCCGGACCGCTGGGTGCTGATGAAGGCCGTCCACCACATCGTCTCGGACGCGATCTCCACCTTCACCTTCATCGAGGAGCTGTTCGAGGTCTACCAGGCGCTGAGCCGCGGCCGCACTCCCGAACTGCCGCCGGTGGCCGCCCGCTACCTGGACTTCCTCAACCACCAGAACCGGTTCCTGGCCGGGCCGCAGGCCCAGCGGATGCTGGACTACTGGCGCGGCCACCTGCCCGCCGGGACGCCCGTGCTGGAGCTGCCCACCGACAGGCCGCGCCCGGCGGTGCAGACCCACAACGGGGCCTCCGAGTTCTTCCAGCTGGACGCCGAACTCACCGCGCGGGTGCACGCGTCGGCCCGGGCGCACAACGCCACCCCGTTCATGGTGCTGCTCGGCGCCTACTACCTGCTGCTGCACCGCTGGTCCGGACAGCAGGACATCGTGGTCGGCAGCCCGGTCACCGGCCGCACCGAGGAGGAGTTCGCCTCCGTCTACGGCTACTTCGTCAACCCGCTGCCGCTGCACGTCAGCCTGGCCGGGGAGCCGACGGTGGCCGAACTGCTGGGCCGGGTGCGGGAGAGCGTGCTCGGCGGGCTGGACCACCAGGAGTACCCGTTCCCCCTGCTGGTCGAGCAGTTGGGCCTCCAGCACGACCCGAGCCGCTCCGCGGTCTTCCAGGCGATGTTCATCCTGCTCACCCACAAGGTCGCCGTGGAACGCTTCGGCTACCGCCTTGAGTACATCGAACTCCCCGAGGAGGAGGGGCAGTTCGACCTCACGCTGTCCGCCTACGAGGACCGCTCGGACGGCCGCTTCCACTGCGTCCTCAAGTACAACTCGGACCTCTTCGAGCCCGCCACCGTACGGCGCCTCGCCGCGCACTACCGCAACCTGCTGGACGCCATGACCCGGGCCGGCGAGGGCGAACCGGTCGGCCGGCTGCGGATGCTGGACCGGGCCGAGCGCCGGCACATCCTCACCACCTTCAGCGGCGTGGAGCGACGGATCGACCACGACGTGCCGCTGCCCGAACTGGTCGCCAAGGCCGCCGCCGAACACCCGGAGGCGGTCGCGGTGGTCGCCCCGGGCCGGGACGCCGCGCGGCGGCTGACCTACGGCGAGCTGGACCACCGCTCCCAGCGCACCGCCGCCCGGCTGCGCGAACTGGGAGCCGGTGAGGGC